>WQXJ01000011.1 GCA_009784895.1 Micrococcales bacterium
ACTAGCAGCTGATGTTGCCAGGCATCCACCCAGCCCGGTAGCCGCCACTCGAAGTAAACCCACAGGCCAGGCCCCGAAAACCCGCCACCCGACCACACTCAACCAAACGTAACCTCAGCCGCGTGGCAGACCGAAGAAAGCCGTGTGGGGCGCCGCGCAAAGCGCGGCGCCCCACACTATTTGGTCCCCTGTGCGCCAGTGAGGCTCCAGCACGGGCCATCAGGCGCAACTGCTAGCTGGCTCGCTCCACGTCGCGCCAACGGCGTCAAAGCACCGGGGCGACTTCAACCAGCTCGCTCAACAACTCGCTCGCCTCCTGACGACTTCTTACCCCTGGAGCCGTCAGAGCTACATCAAGTTGCCGGGGGCCACTTAGTCAGCCGGGTGCACGAATCGTTGTTCGGGCCGGCTGAAAGCCTTGGTCAACATTGTGTCCCATAGGTCCCTACTTCCGCGTCGTTGAGGCATCGACGTTCGCTCAAAGCTAGTCCCATTTGGCAATTCGCCCTGACACCGTGGGTGCAACTACCCAAATGGGCTGCCAGCCAGTCGCCGCCTTGACCAGAAACCCGGACAAATCCTGCCTAGAGCACCACGCCCCGGCCAAAGCGCGCGTCGCGCGCGGCGGCCAGTTTCGACTGCAAGCCGAAGAGCTCAATGAAGCCCTTGGCCTGGGACTGGTCGAACGAATCGCCTTCGTCATAGGTTGCCAGGTTGAAGTCGTAAAGCGAGACTTCGGAGCGCCGCCCAGTCACCACGGCCCGGCCGCCGTGCAAGGTCATCCGAACCTCACCGCTGACATACTGCTGGGTTTCGGCGATGAAACGATCTAGGGCCCGTTTCAGCGGCGAGAACCATAGGCCGTCGTAGACCAGCTCGGTCCAGCGTTGGCCCACCGTCCGCTTGAACCGCGCCAGATCGCGTTCAACCGTAGCGTTCTCCAACTCCATATGACCGGCGATCAGCGTGACAGCCCCTGGCGCCTCATAGATTTCCCGCGATTTGATGCCAACTAGCCGGTCCTCGACCATGTCGATCCGGCCAATGCCTTGGGCCCCAGCCCGCCGGTTCAACTCGACGATGGCCTGAAGCGGGGTTACCGCTTGCCCGTCCAGCGCCACCGGCACGCCAGCCTCGAATCCGATCACGACTTCGTCTTCGATGGGCGGGAATGACGGGTCATCGGTGTAGGTGTAAACGTCCTTGGTCGGTCCGTTCCAAATGTCCTCCAGATAGCCCGTTTCGATGGCCCGGCCCCAAACGTTTTGATCAATTGAAAACGGCGAAGACTTGGTCGTTTCGATCGGCAACGAGTGGCGGTCGGCATAGTCAATAGCGGCCGCCCGGGTCAAGGCCAGGTCACGCACCGGTGCCAGGCAGGTCAGATCCGGCGCCAAGGAGGTGATTGAGACTTCAAAGCGGACCTGGTCATTGCCCTTGCCGGTGCAGCCATGGGCCACAGTCTGGGCCCCAAACTGCCGGGCCGCCTTGACCAGATGCTTGACAATAAGCGGCCTAGATATGGCCGAAACCACCGGATAGCGATCCATGTACATGGCATTAGCCGCCAATGCTGGCATGCAGTATTCATTAGCGAATTCCTCACGCGCATCAGCCACGTAGGCTTCGACCGCGCCACAAGACAACGCCCGCTGGCGAATCGTCTCAAGGTCTTCACCGCCTTGGCCCACGTCGACCGCCACGGCCACGACTTCGCAGCCCGTGGCCTCGCCAATCCAACCGATTGCCACCGATGTGTCCAGGCCACCGGAATAGGCCAATACCACCCGCTCGGTCATGATGATGTCTCTCCTTGGTTCGCTAGTTCAACAAAACGCCTGGCCGTGGCCGCGGCATCGTGAGGGCCGCGGGTGACCACCATGATGGTGTCATCTCCCGCTATGGTGCCCATCACGGCCGGCAAAACCGAATGATCGATCGCGCTGGCCAGGAAGTGAGCCGCCCCCGGCGGCGTCCGCAGTATGACGATATTCGAGCTGCCTTCCGCGCTGACCAGCAGTTCGCCAGCCAGGCGGGCCAGTCGCGCAGCCAGCATCTCCGAATCGGCATTGGGGTGGGCGCTCAGGTCACCGGCCCCCTCCCCCGGCAGAGCATAAACCCGCGAGCCATCGGGCAAGCGCACCTTGTCCGCTCTCAGTTCGACCAGATCGCGCGATAAAGTCGCCTGGGTCACTTCCAGTCCCACGCCGGCCAGCGCCTTGGCCAGCTCGCTTTGCGACTTGACCGCACCGGAGGTAATAATGCGGCGTATCAGGGCGTGACGCGCCACTTTGGTGTGTGGAACCGTCACTGGCTCGCCCCGCCGGCCAGCAGCCAGATCAACAGGGCCTTTTGGGCGTGCAGCCGGTTCTCGGCCTCTTGCCAAACGTACGATGCCGGCCCGTCGATAACCTCGCCCGTCACCTCTTGGCCGCGGTAGGCCGGCAAGCAATGCAAGAAAACCGCCCCTGAGGCAGCTTTGTCCATAGCCGCTTGATCAACACGGTAGGGCTCGTAGGCGGCCAGGCGCGCGGCGTCATCGGCCATACCCATTGACTGCCAGGTATCGGTGGCCACCACTTTGGCCCCAGCCAGGGCCTCATCGGGTGAGTTCGTCACCACCAAACTGGCGCCGGTACTGGCCGCCACGGCCTGAGCTTGGGCCAAAATGTCGCCGTTGGGCAGGCGGCCTGGCGGGCAGCCGATGGCGATTTCCATACCGGCCACAGCCCCGCCCAGCAGGTAGGAGTGGGCCATATTGTTGCCACCATCCCCCAGGTAGGCCAGTTTGGTGCCAGGCAGGTGCTCGACCCCGCCTAGGACCTCAGCTGTGGTCATTAGGTCGGCCAGCACCTGGCAGGGGTGGAATTCGTCCGTCAGGGCGTTGACCACCGGCACCTGGCTGACCTTGGCCATGGCTTCAACCCGGTCTTGACCAAAGGTCCGCCAGACAATCGCCTCGACCTGGCGGTCCAGCACCATTGTGGTGTCCTCGACCGATTCGCCGCGAGATGACTGTGAACCGGCGGCGTCTAGCACCAGCGGATAGCCACCTAGTTCGGCAATGCCAACGGCGAAGGAGACCCTGGTCCTGGTCGAATGCTTGTCAAACAACACAGCCACCGATTTGGGTCCGGCCAACACCTGGTGACCCAGGCGATTGGCTTTCACCTTCAGGGCCAGGTTCAAAACCTCGGCTTGTTCGGCCTGGGACAGGTCGGAATCCTTCAGGAAATGTCTAAGCGTCATTTTGGCTCGCTTCGTTCAAGAGACCCTGTAGGGCCTGGGTGAATTGGGCCGTTTGGGCCCGCGTGATAACCAGCGGCGGGGCCAGGCGAACCACATTGGTGGCCGGGGCGTTGACCAGATAGCCCGCCTTGAGGGCGGCCGCCACCACCCGCGGCGCCATCGGCTGATCCAGCACCAACCCCAGCAACAGGCCCTGGCCGCGGACCTGGGCCACTCCAGGAACGACCGCCAGTTCGTCCCGCCAGGCCTGGCTGATGTCATTGACATGGTCCAGCAAGCCGTCCTGCTCAATGATGCCGATTGTGGCCAGGGCGGCGGCGCAGGCCAGCGGGTTGCCGCCCAAGGTGGTGCCGTGGTCGCCCGGGCTCAGCCGGCTGGCCGCTTCGGCGCTCCAGGCCAGGCAGGCGCTAATGGGGAAGCCGCCACCCAGGCCTTTGCCCAGCGTGACCACGTCCGGTTCCACCGGCTCGGCCCCAACCAGGGCCGGGTTTTGATGGGCCAACCAAGTGCCGGTCCGGCCCACACCGGTTTGGACCTCGTCGATAACCAAGAAGGCCCCGTGAGCCCGGGTCAGTGCCCTGGCCTGCTGCAAATAGCCGGCCGGCAGCGGAATGACACCGGCCTCGCCTTGGATTATCTCGACAAATAGGGCCGCCACATCATCGCCGGCCAGGGCTCCCTTCAGGGCCTCGACATCGCCAAAGGGCAGGAACTCAACCGGCCCGTTGAACGCCTCGTACCCGCGCCTATAGGCCGGATTGGCGGTCAGCGAAAGCGCGCCCATGGTCCGCCCGTGGAACGAACCTTCCAGGGCCAGCACTTTGGACCGGCCGCCTTTCAGAGCCATTTTCAAGGCCGCCTCATTGGCCTCGGTGCCGGTCGAGGCAAAAAAGACCCGGGCACAGCTGGGCGCATTGAAGGCTTTCAGTAGCGTCGTGGCCAGTTCCATTTGGCCAGGCGAGGCGAAAAGGTTTGAGATATGCGCCAGCTTTGCCGCCTGCTGGCTGACCGCCGCCACCCAGCGCGGATCAGCGTGGCCCAGGGCGTTGGTCGAAACCCCGGCCAACAGGTCGAGGTAGGGCTTTGAGTCGACATCCCACACCAAGGCGCCTTGGCCCCGCTCCAACACTGCTGGCGGGGCGAAGATCGGCAGCATGACCTGGCCGTAGGTCTCAAGTTGCTGCGCCGACAGGCTCATTGCCCAACCCCAGTTTCGTCATCGGCCGCGCCCAACTGCCCCGGCCCGTCAAATAGCCCGGCCCCGTCTGTTGGCGGCGAGGCCGAGACCATAGTGCCCATGCCTTCAGTGGTAAAAATCTCATTCAACAAGGCATGCGCCCGCCGGCCGTCAACGATATGGGCCTGCGGCAAGCCGGCTCTGATCGCCCTGAGGCAGGCCTCCATCTTGGGCCGCATACCGCCTTCGAGCCCTGGCATCAGGGCCTCCAATTCCTCTTGGCTCAGCTGGGTGATAAGCGAGTCGGCATTCGACCAGTCCCGGTAGAGACCTTCGACATCGGTCAAAATCACTAGTTTGCGCGCGCCTAAGGCCACGGCCAAAGCGGCGGCGGCGCTATCGGCATTAACGTTTAGCACCTCGGTGGGGCGGTCGATATTGGGCGCCACGGTCGAAATCACCGGGATGCGGCCGGCCTGAAGCAAATCCATCACGGCCGTCGGGTCAACCTCGATCACATCCCCCACCAGCCCAACGTCAACAGCCTGGCCGTCGACTGTGGCGCTGCGGCAGCGGGCCTGGAATAGCCCCGCGTCCTCGCCAGACATGCCGACCGCCAAGGGGCCATGGGCGTTGATCAGCCCAACTAGTTCCCGGGACACCTGCCCGGTCAGGACCATCCGGACCACATCCATGGTCTCGGGCGTAGTCACGCGCAGCCCGCCTTTGAACTCTGATTCAATGCCCAGCCGGGCCAGCATTTGGCTGATCTGGGGACCGCCACCGTGGACCACTACCGGTCGCAGGCCAACCCGGCGCAAAAAGACCATGTCCTGGGCGAAGGCCCGCTTGAGGTCCTGATCGACCATGGCGTTGCCGCCGTATTTGATCACCACTAGGGCGTCGGCGAATTCTTCGAGCCAGTCCAGAGCTTCGATTAGGACCTCGGCTTTGCCGGCCGGATCTAGTGGCGGCGCGCTGGCTGAATTGTGGTCGGTGGTTTCGTCGCTGGCCCCTAGCCAGGGCGTTGGTTCAAGTGTCATGTCGAATAGTCCGCGTTGATGTGAATGTACTCATGGGTCAAGTCGTTGGTCAGGACGGTGGCCGCCTCTTGGCCGGCCTTGAGGTCAATTTCCACTTTGACCTGCCTGCCGCTTAGGTCAACTAGCTCGCGGCTGTCTCCAACGCCGCCGCCACGACAAACCCAAATGCCGTTGACGGCCACATCGACTTGAGCCGGGTCGAACGGCGCCACCTCAGGCGATACCGTGCCGGCGGCGGAAAGGATCCGGCCCCAATTAGGGTCACGACCGGCAATGGCCGTTTTGAATAGGTTGGAGCGGGCCACGGCCCTGGCCACCGCCAGAGCCCCGGTCTCGCTGGTGGCCTGCTCGACCACGATCTCGATGACATGGTCAGCGCCTTCAGCATCGTCAACCAGTTGGAGGGCCAGATCTTGGCAAACCTTAGTCAGGCCGGCGGTGAACTTCTCGGTGTTGGCCGCCAGGCCTGACCGACCGGAAGAAAGCAGGAAAACCACGTCGTTGGTTGACATGCAGCCATCGGAATCAGTCCGGTCGAACGAGTAACGGCAAGCCTGTTTCAGAGCTTGTTTGGCTGTGGCCTGGTCGATTACCGCATCGGTGGTTATGACTACCAGCATGGTGGCCAGTTCCGGTGCCAACATGCCGGCGCCTTTGGCCATGCCGCCAATGCGCCAGCCGTCGTGTTCGCATTGGGCCTGTTTCGGCACTGTGTCAGTGGTCATAATGGCCTCAGCCGCGGCCAAGCCAGCTTCGGCGGAATCATCCAGTTGTCCGATGCCGGCGCTTAGGCCGCGCAGCAAGCTCGCCATATCGAGCCGCTGGCCTATTAGCCCGGTCGATGCCACCAACACCTTAGCCGGGGACAAACCCAAAGCGGCGGCGGCTTGGCTGGCTGTGGTCTCGGCATCGGCCAAACCTGGCTGTCCGGTGCAGGCGTTGGCCCCACCCGAGTTCAACACCACTGCCACTGGGGTCGGCCCGCCCTTGGCGGCCTGGGCCAGGTGGCGGCGGCACAGCTCGACCGGTGCGGCGGCGAAACGGTTGGTCGTGAAAACGGCGGCGGCCCGGGCCTGGCCTGGCACTGGGTCAGCCACCACCAAGGCCAGATCCTTCGAACCGGACGGTTTCAGGCCGGCGGCCAGGCCCGTGGCCTTGAAGCCCTTGGCAAATGTCACGCTCATGGGCCAACTCCTAGGTCTGAGGCGGTTGGAGGGTGTTGGGCGAGCCTTCTTGACGCTGCCCGGGCCTGGCCTGGCACTGGGTCAGCCACCACCAAGGCCAGATCCTTCGAACCGGACGGTTTCCTGCCGGCGGCCAGGCCCGTGGCCTTGAAGCCCTTGGCAAATGTCACGCTCATGGGCCAACTCCTAGGTCTGGGGCGACCAGTAGCGGACCCATGAAAGCCCTGTTCGCGGTCACGGCGCCACCCCGCAGGTGGGCAAGCCAGTGGTCTCAGGTAGGCCCAGGGCCAGGTTCATCGACTGGATGGCCGCCCCGGCCGTGCCCTTGACCAGGTTGTCCAAAGCGCAAACCAGCACAATCCGGTCGGCTTTCTGGTCGAAGGCCAGTTGGATGGCAGCGGTGTTGGCGCCCAAGGTTTGGGCGGTGGTGGGCCAGGTACCTATCGGCAGCAGCTGGATGAAGGGTTCGTCGCCATAGGCCCGTTGCCAGGGTTCGCGTAGTTTCTCCGGGTCGAAGTTTGGCCCGGGCTTGGCCGTGACAGTGGCCAAGATGCCGCGGCTCATGGGCACCAGCGTGGGTGTGAAGCTGAGAGTTGGCCTGACCGCCCCTTTTGCCGCGAGGTTGAGCTTTGGCACACTCCCCGTCTGCTCCCCTTGTCCCGCGAGGTTGAGCTTTTGCACACTGCCTGCCACAACGCCATCGGCCGCGAAACTGAGGTTCTGCACAATTTCCGGAATGTGACGATGAGTCCCGCCCACGGCATAGGGGCTGGCCGAACCCATGATCTCCGACGCCATCAGGTGTGGCTTATGGGCCTTGCCAGCGCCCGAAGGGCCACAAGCCAACACGGCCACCAGATCATCAGCTGCCAGCGTGCCCGCCGCCAGGCCAGGCGCCAGAGCCAGCGTCACCGCCGTGGCGTTGCAGCCGGGCACGGCGATTGTCTTCGTCGCCTTGAGCGCCGCGCGCCGCTTGGGCAGGGCCTGGCTTGTCCCCTGTCCCCACCCCGTTAGCAGTTCCGGAAGCCCGTAGGTCCACGGCGCGGCTGCCTCACCGCCGTAGTACTCACGCCAATCCTCTGGGTCAACCAGCCGGTGGTCAGCGCCTAGATCAAGCACCAGAAGGTCCGGGTCCGCCTTGACCAGCGCGTCGGTTAGTTCGCCTGAGGCCCCGTGGGGCAGGCCAACTACGACCACATCGTGACCGGCCAGTAGCTCCGGAGTGGAGGCCTGAAGCGTCAGCCCGGCCAGCTTGGAACCAGCTAGGTGCGGGTGGTGGGTTACGAGCGCATCCCCGGCACTGGCATTTGCGGTGACCGTCTTGACCTGCACCTGGGGATGATCGACCAAAAGGCGCAGCACTTCCCCGCCGGCGTATCCGCTGGCACCGGCAACCGCTACTGAGAAGACCATCTGCATGACTATACACGGTCCCTCATTGTCATGCACTCCAGCGCGCCGCGCCCAATGCCTCGCGGCGACCGCCGCCGGCTGGCGCAGAGGCTATGGGACCATGCGCGCAAACCAGCGGCATGCTTAGACCCCGTGGGACCATTCGCGCAGGCCGGCGACTGGCCCGCCTCAGTCAGTAGTGATATCGAGCCTGCAGGATCACCAGGTCCCCGCCCACCACCCGGTAGACCAACCGGTGTTCTCTCGAAATGCGCCGCGACCAGGCGCCTTCGGCCTCATGCTTGAGGGCCTCGGGTTTGCCAATCCCGGCGGCTGGATCCCTCAAGCAAGCCTCCACCAGCTTGTTGATGCGCTTGAGCATCGCGCGGTCTTCTGCTTGCCAGTACAGGTAGTCCTGCCAAGCCGCCTCATCCCATGCCAGCCTCATGCTTAGGGCTCTATTAGGTCATGCGCCTGGTACTCGCCTCGTTCTGAGCGCTCAAGCGCGCCCCGCAGGCGCTTGGCGTTGGCCGCCGAGGCAAACAAGTGGGCGGTCTCCTGCCAGGCGTCGTATTCCTCGGCCGGCATCAGCACAGCCGCCCCATGGCGCGAGACAATCCTGATGGCAACCTGGTCGTCGTTGACTTGTTTCAGCAGTGGAAACAGCGTCCTGCGCGCCTCACTGGCCGTGACCGACATCGTTCACCTCCGCTGACGTACCTGATTGTTGTACCACTAGTGTAAACCACCAACGCTGCCCCGCCAATCTGCCCTCGCCATTATTCAGGCGCGGTCCCGGCGGCTAGCCTTGACGGCGTGGATCTTGATGCCCAACCCGATGCGAACCAAACTTTGGCCTGGGTGGCCCTGCCGGGCCTGCTGTCCGCTCCAAGCGACTTTGACCAGGTCGCCGGGCAGCTCGATATCGAGGTCCGCCGCCTGGATCAGAGAGAAACACCGCTGGCGGCGCCGTTTGAGCAACTAGACGAGGCCTTGGGCCTTTCGTCTGGCGAAGGTCAGCTGGGACTTGTGGGTCACAGCCTGGGGGCCTCGACGGCCATCAATCTGGCACTGGATCTGCAAATACGTCAGCCAGGCCGGGTCGCGGCCTTGGTTCTGCTGGATCCAGACGTGCCCGCGAAAGGCCCTCTGCCGCAGTTCTTGGCCAACGACCGCCTGGATGTGCTGGCCGCACGGCTGGTCACGACGCCAAGCCTGTGGCCGCTTCAGACCCGCCTGGCCAAGACCGTCGGCCGCACCTTCATGCGCATCGATCTGGCCGAGCGCAGGCGCGAGGCCGACAAGACCGCCATCGCCAATCACCGCGCCTTTGCTGACGGGTTCCTCGGCACACCGGAAGGCTTGCACCGGCTTTGGGACAATCTGCGCACAGCTTGGGTCTACGACCAGGCCCTGGCCCAACGACTTGAGGACTTAGACCAGCCACTGGCGGCCACCTTGGGATTCAAACCGTATTCAGTTGTCGGCATGCGTGGCCCCAGGGCGAAACGACAGGCCCAGCGCGAATTTGGCATCTCCCTTGGCGCCCACCTGATTCCGGCCTGGGGAGCCAGCCACCTGCTGACCCTGTCCCGCCCCGAACTGGTCGCCAACGTCATGACCTCCGCCGCCCAGCCGCCCGGCCAGGCCGACGCCTCTGGCAAGCTTCTCGAAGAGCTCGAGGATGTGGCAGCCGCAACGGCGGCAGATGCCAAGGAGTCAGTTCCCTTCAACCGCGACGACTTCGCCAAGGCCTAGCCTCCCAATGCCGTGATCTAGCCGCAGATATACTGCTTGCGCAGTGATCAATCCACTGGCATGGTGGCATCTGGCTGATTGCGCCCGCCACCAGGCACTACTACCCCAGGAGGGACAATGATCGCCCCCCCCCATCGGATCAGGCCTATTTGCACTAGTTGACCCTTCAATTGGTCTTCTCGCCGAGGACGACAACCCGGCCAGCGGCTCGGGTGGATCCGGCTCTCCTCTAGTTCTCCTTTTCCTTGCCCTGGTCGCGGGTTGGCTGGCCTTATTCCTCTGGCGCCGTCACTTGCGTAAGCAAGACAAGACAGAGACGGCGACTTCTCAGGCCGCCACCGACCCCGCGGTGGTGGCCCAGCCAGTTCTCACGGCCGATGGTGCACAGGCCGTTGATGCCGAAGGCCGGCCTTTGTTCACCGCCCCGGTCGTGCCAGTGGCTCGAACCAACCCGATGGCCGTAGTCGCGCTAGTGCTCGGTGTCCTTGGCGGATCGATCCTGCCAATCATCTTTGGACACATCGCCCGGGCCCAAATCCGTAGAACCGGAGAGAGTGGCGCCGGCATGGCCCTGGCCGGACTGATCTTGGGCTACGCCACCACCGTCATCGGCATCGGCCTCCTGATCGTCTTCCTGGTGCTGGCCAACTCGGCCTCAAGCTTCTGATCATTTCGGCCCACGGGCCGTGTTGATCGTTCCCAACGCGCCGCCAACACAGCTCTGCTTCTTCGCCCCCGGAACACAGCTGGCCGGCCGCCCGGCCGGATCGAGTTGAACGCTGCCGTGAATGCCCAGATCGAGTTGAACGCTGGTGTGACGCCCCCAAAATGAGTTGAACGACTCGATGATCTGTCCCAGGCGTTTGTCCTGGTGGGCACTATCAGCAGTAATCGAGCCGTTCGAGTCGAACTGTTCGTGTCATCGAGCCGTTCAAGTCGATTCGAGCGGGTCATCGAACCGTTCAAGTCAATTGGCTGGTGTCATCGAACCGTTCAAGTCAATTGGCTGGTGTCATCGAACCGTTCAAGTCAATTGGCTCGTGTCATCGAACCGTTCAAGTCGATCGCCGTCTTGGAGGACAGCAGATGCAACGCTGGCTTGACAGACCCAACCAAGCTGCCCGGGCTCTCGCCGCCACCGTCTTGGCTAAGTGTTGAGAGACAGGTGCACGCGAAGGGCATCATCCAGGCGGGCCTGTGCCTGATAGTTGAGGCTGCCAATGACGCGAACGAACCTTCGAATCGACACCGAACGTACCTGCTCGGCCTGAGCCACCGATGCCACTGGCAGGCCCGATTCGTCGGCATCGACAACCGTTTGATAGGGCCGATTGGCGCCAACTGAGGATCGCGTGCGGGTCAAAGGCACAACGGTCAAAACACCGTTGCCGGTCCGGGTCGCGGCGGTGTTGGCGCCGTCGTTGCTGACCACAACACAAGGACGGGTCTTGTTTTGCTCAGGAGCAACCGCTGGGTCCAGCTCCACCAAGACGATGTCGCCCCGACGTGGTCCCGCCCCACTGGGAGCTCTTGTCATGCCTTGTCACCAGCCTCATCGTCCCCGCCAATGCCGTCGGTCAAGGCGCCCTCCCAGAGCTCTGCATCACCGCAGGCAGCCCATTCGTCAAAGGCCTGGACATAGGACGCGGCCAGGTCACCCTGCCGCAGGGACTGGATGGCCCAAGCCACCACCGCAGACCGACTCGAAAACCGCCCGCCGTTGGCATGCGCATCGAGAAACTCCAGATCCTCAGCCGTCAAACTGACACTCACCTTCATACCCCCAATGCTACCCGAGTAGCAACGATTGTGCTACCAACCGCGCCCTCCCCGACGGCATCATGCGAAAGCTCGGACTCGCTGCGTTAGTGCAGGTCACGCAGCGATGATGTCAAAGCTCAACCTCGCGGCAAAAGAGCTTGTCACGAGGCGGCTGCCGGGCGAGCGAGGGCTGAAGCGAAGGCGCGGCTGGCGGGTTGTAGTCGGGGTTTGGCTGCGGGCATGTGACTTTGGAGATGCGGCGCATCGCCCCAAGTCACGGCGCGAGACGACAACGCGTCAGCCGCGCCGCCCGGGCCAGTCATGCGAAAGCTCGGACTCGCGGTGTTTAGGCTGGTCAGGTGGCGATTATGTCAAGGCTCGACCTCGCGGTAAATGGGCTGGTCAGGTGGCGATTATGTCAAGGCTCGACCTCGCGGTAAATGGGCTGGTCAGGCAGAGAGTGTGTGAAAGCTCGGTCTCGCGGCGGAAGGGGCTAGGGCAGGGCGGCGCCTACGGCAGGGCGGCGAGGAGGGCATCGGCTTGGCTGGTGTCTTCCCAGCTGAAACCCGAACGGCCAAAGTGGCCAAAAGTGGCCAAGGGCTGGTAGATCGGTCGCTTCAGATCGAGGGCGTCGACCAAAGCCGCTGGACGCAGGTCGAAGGTGCGCCTAATCGCCTGGACCAGCGCGGCATCGGGCACAAGACCGGTACCAAACGTCTCCACCGCCACGCTAACCGGCTGAGCCGAACCGATGGCGTAGGCGATCTGAACCTCGAAACGCGAAGCCAACCCGGCCGCAACGACGTTCTTGGCTACCCAACGCGCACCGTAACAGCCGGTCCGGTCAACTTTCGAAGGATCCTTGCCACTGAAAGCACCACCGCCGTGGCGGGCCATGCCGCCGTAGGTGTCGACAATGATTTTGCGGCCGGTCAGCCCAGTATCGGCTCTGGGCCCGCCGTGAACAAAGGAACCAGACGGGTTGATCAGCACCCGGCTGGGACCTGGTAGATCCAGCTCCCCCAGCACCGGATCAATGACGTGCCGGCCGAGTACCTCGGCCAGCTCGGCCTGGCTGACCTCCGGTCGATGCTGGGCCGAGATCAGGATCGTGTCGACCCCCACCGGACGCTGACCGGCGTAGCGGATAGTGGCCTGGGTCTTGCCATCGGGGCGCAGCATTGGCAACACGCCTTCCAGCCGGAGGCGCTGCATCCTCCTGGCCAAGCGGTGCGCGGCGGTGATAGGCAGCGGCATCAACTCGGGCGTCTCATCGCAGGCAAATCCAAAGACCAGGCCCTGATCGCCGGCGCCTTGGATTTCAAAGGGATCCTGGCTACTCAGGCCGCGGGCTTCAAGCGCCACATCAACTCCGGCGGCGATTTCCGGGCTTTGGGCTTCGATCTGGACGGTCACACCGCAAACCGACCCGTCTATCCCCATTTCGGCTGAGTTGTAGCCCTGGTCCAGCAACACCTGGCGGGCGATTTCCGCGATTGGCACGTAGGTGGAGGTAGTGACCTCGCCGGCAACCACGATTTGGCCATGTCCAATCAGGCATTCGGCCGCCACGCGGGCCTCGGGGTCGTGAGCCAAAAGGGCGTCGAGAACGCCATCGGAAATCTGATCACAGAGCTTGTCCGGGTGCCCCCCGGTGACGGATTCAGAGGTAAAGAGGTGTTCTTGGGCCACGGGCTTCACTTTAGTCGCTGGCGGCGAGCCAACTACTCAATAGGCACACTCGCCGCTAGGAGGGTTAGTAGGCCGTTAGGCCCGCTGCAGGACTTGGCCCACCTCGTCCAAGATGGCCGTGGCGACTTCGGCTTTGGTGCCAAGGGCGCGGCGAACCTCAGCCCCTTGGGCGTCAAAGATGATGACATCGTTGTGGTCCAACCCAAAGACCTGACCCTCGCCAACCACATTGGCCACCGTCAGATCGGTGCCCTTGCGCATAGCTTTGGCCCGGGCGTGTTCGAAGGCTGAAGCCTGAGCGTCACCAGTCTCGGCCGCGAAACCGACCAGCACCTGGCCCGGCCGCCGCGTCGACACCAGCTCAGCCAGGATGTCGGGGTTAGCCACCAGTTCCAGCGACACCCGGTCTGGCGAATCGGCCCGTTTGACCTTGGTCGGGACGTAGCTGGCTGGGCGGAAATCAGCCACGGCGGCAGCCTGAATCAACACATCGGCCGTGGCTGCCAGGCCTTCGACGGCCTCGCGCAACTCCAGCGCCGTGGCGACATCGGCCCGGCGCACCCCGGCTGGCGTGCGCTGCTCGCAATTACAGGCCACTAGGGCAACCTCGGCGCCGCGCTCGGCTGCGGCCCGCGCCACAGCGAAGCCCTGCTTACCGGAGGAATGGTTACCCAAGAAGCGCACCGGATCGAGCGCCTCGCGGGTGCCACCGGCCGTCACCACGACCCGGCGTCCAGCCAAATCTTGAGGCGGTGGGTTGAGCAGGTGCTGGACGTACTCGAAGATCTCTTCCGGCTCCATCATCCGGCCGGGACCGGTGTCAAGGCCGGTCAAACGGCCAGCGGGAGCGTCCAGCACGGTGGCGCCACGGGCTTCCAGGGTGGCGATATTGGCTTGGGTGGAAGGATGCGACAACATCTCAGAGTGCATCGACGGCGCCAAAATGAGGGGAGACTTCGAGGCCAGCAACACCGCTGAAAGCAGGTCGTTGCCCAAACCGGCCGCCGCCCGGGCCATGATGTCCGCCGTGGCCGGCGCCACGATGATGATGTCGGCTTCTTGACCCAGGGCGACATGGTCAACCCGGGCCGAATCGTTGAAAACATCCGACACGGCCGGAGCTGTGGTCAGGGCCTGCCAGGTGGCCGCCCCAATGAACTCGAACGAGGCCCGGGTTGGCACCACCCTGACGGCGTGGCCCGCCTCGACCAGCAGACGGGCCAGATGCACAGCCTTGTAGGCCGCAATTGCGCCTGTTACTCCCAGTACGATGCGCGCCATGGTGGTCCTAGCTTTCTGTTCCTTGCATCGTCAACAGCCCCTGATTGATCTCTGTCATGGCAATTGACAATGGCTTTTCCTGAGGCGCCGAATCGACCAACGGGCCAACGTACTCAAGCAGACCCTCGTTCAGTTGGGCGTAGTAGCCGTTGATTTGCCTGGCCCGCTTGGCCGCGTAAATGACCAGTGCGTACTTCGAATCGCAGACCTCTAGCAGGTCATCGATTGGAGGATCGGTAATGCCTTCCGGCGTTGCCTTGGTTCCTGACACGAATTGTCCCTAGTGATTGGTTGTTGGATGCGCGTCCCAGTCTAGCCCCATGACTCGCGCAACTTCTGATGCTGCCTGTTCAACCCGGTCGTTGATCACAACCACGTCGAACTCGTTACTTGCTGCCAGCTCCGCCCGGGCCACCTCAAGACGGGCAGCGCGCTGAGCTTGGTTTTCCGTGCCCCGCCCCTGCAAGCGCCGGGCTAGTTCGGCAAAAGTCGGAGGGGCTAAGAAGATTTGGACCGCATCTGGCATTGAGGCCCTAACTTGGCGGGCGCCAGCCAGATCAATCTCCAACAGAGCTGGCCGGTTTTGGCTGAGCGCCTGCTCCACGCCGTTGCGGGGTGTGCCATAGAGGTGGCCCGAATACTTGGCCCATTCCAGCATCTGCCCGGAACTGACCATCTCTTCGAACCGCTTTGGGTTGACAAAGTGGTAGTTGACACCGTCCGCCTCCCCGCTACGCGGCGGCCTGGTAGTGGCGCTGATCGAAAGGAAGACGCGCTCGAAACGCTTGGCGATCAGGGAGGCGACGGTGCCTTTGCCAACCCCGGACGGTCCGGCCAGGACGGTCAGCCTGGCCGGCGCCCAAGGCGGCATATCAGCCGAAACGCTCGATCAACTGGGCCCGCTGATGCGGCCCAAGGCCGCGAATGCGGCGCGACTCGGAGATGCCGATTTCTTCCATGATGGCCTTGGCCTTGACCTTGCCCACACCGGGCAGAGCTTCAAGTAGTGCCGAGACCTTGATTTTGCCAATGACGTCGTCCTTTTGTCCCAAAGCAATGACCTCAGACAAGGTGCCGGTCGAGTTCTTCAACCGGTTCTTGACCTCGGCCCTGGCTTGGCGGGCAGCGGCTGCTTTCTTAAGCGCAGCAGCGCGCTGTTCTGGAGTCAAAGGAGGAAGGGCCACGTTGTTTCACCTCAGATACTTCTAGTCAAATATGTCCCTATGCCCAAGGCCAGCTTGAGCACGGTCTACAACATAGCGACTGACCTGCATGGACGCAATCACAAATGGGGCACGATTCGTCATTTCCCCCAATTTGACCCCAATTTGGACCAATTAGACCGGCCTTTCGGGCCACTTGGCGCCGGCTCCGCCCAGCTCGGCTTGCAGGTTTTCGATACGCCCTAACAGGGCGGCTAGTGAGGGCCCGGCTGAGGCGATAGCGCGCGATGCCGGCGCCACCACCTGGGCATACGCCTCACCAAAGACTCCTGCCAGGTCATCGGGGCTGGCTCCTTGAGCGCCTAGACCCGGCGCCAGGATGGGCCCACCGAGTTCCCGCACCAGTTTGGCTGTGGCTTCATCGAGTGCTCCAAGAGTCGCCCCGATGACAACACCGACCGAACCGGGGCCGTTTTGGCCGCGATTGGCCCGGCCGGCCGCTGTTAGCACCGCCTGGGCCACAGTCAGCCCGTCGGCCCGCCGGGCCTGCTGGACCGCCGCACCATCCGGGTTAGAGGTTAGGGCTAGTACAAATACGCCTTGCCCGGCCCCCTGGGCCAACGCGATGGCCCGCTCAAGCGAGCCAAAACCCAGGTAAGGCGACAACGTCACGGCGTCGGCCGGCATCGGCGCGGCCGGTCCAAAATAGGTCGCGGCGTAACCGTCCATGGTCGAGCCAATATCGCCCCGTTTGACGTCCAGAATCGAGATCACCCCGGCTTGGCGGCAGGCAGCCAAGACCCGTTCGAGCACAGCCACACCGGCCGCGCCATGCCGTTCAAAGAAAGCGGCCTGCACTTTGACCAGCGGCGCCGGCCCAGCCGCGGCCTCAATCAAGCGCCCGGAGTAGGTTTCCAGGCTGGCCGGTGTGTCTTCGAGGCCCCAGGCCGCCAAAGCCGCCGCCGAAGGGTCAATCCCGACACACAGGTGGCCAAAGCCATCGAGCACGCCGGCCAGGCGTGCCCCGAACCCCTCGTTCACGCCCCGACCTGCTGTAGAGGGCTGCATTCGAAGGCGCCTTGGCGCTGGGCCTCAATCGCCTGGACGGCCGCAGCCAACTGTTGGGTGGTGGTGACGATTGGCCGGTCCATCGAGGTGATGGCGGCCCTGATTTCGTAACCATCCGCCCTGGCCCCGGCGCCGGAGGGAGTGTTGACCACCATGTCTATGGCGCCTTTCAGGATCAGATCAACCACAGTGGGCTCGCCGTTTGGCCCTGGGCCTTCGCTGGCTTTGCGCACCGGGCGGCAGGGGATCGAGTTGCGTCGCAGCACCGAGGCCGTGCCTTCGGTCGCCAGCACCTCGAAACCCATTTCGACCAGGCGTTTGACCGGGAAGATAAGCGACCGCTTGTCGCGGTCTGCGACCGAGACGAAAACTACGCCGCTGTCCGGCAATCCACCAAAGGCCGCTTTCTGGCTCTTGGCGAAGGCCCTGGGGAAGTCGCCGGCCCGGCCCATAACCTCGCCGGTTGAACGCATCTCTGGGCCCAGAACCGTGTCGACCGATTGGCCTTGTTCGGTGCGGAAGCGCGAGAAGGGCAGGACCGCTTCTTTGACGGCGAAGCCCTGGCCTTCGAGTTCCGCCATGTCCGATGCCGGCAAGACGCCTTGGGCCTTCAGCTCACCAATTGGGCTGCCGGCCATGATGAGACAGGCCGCTTTGGCCAGGGGCACGCCGGTGGCTTTGGCCACAAATGGCACCGTCCGGCTGGCCCGCGGGTTGGCTTCCAAGACGTAAAGGACATCACCCATTAGGGCGTATTGGATATTGATCAAGCCCTGGACGCCCACTCCCTTGGCAATGGCCTCGGTTGAGCTGCGAATGGTCTCGATATCGCGTTTGGACAGGGTCACCGGCGGCAGGACGCAGGCCGAATCGCCAGAGTGGATGCCGGCTTCTTCGATGTGTTCCATGACGCCGCCCAGGAACAGTTCCTGGCCGTCGTAAAGCGCGTCGACGTCAATTTCGATGGCGTCATCTAAGAACCGGTCGATTAGCACCGGCGCGTCGGCGTGTCCACCCACCGGCAGGGCTTTGGCCATGTAGTCATCGAGCTGGGTTTCGTCGTAGACGATCTCCATGCCCCTACCGCCTAAGACATAGCTGGGGCGAACCAACACTGGGAAGCCGATGCGTTGGGCCACCTCTTGGGCTTGACCCACGGTGAAGGCGGTGCCATAGGGCGGAGCCGGCAGCCCGGCACGGGCCAAGACCTGCCCAAACGCGCCGCGGTTTTCGGCCGCGTCGATGGCCTTGGGTGAGGTTCCCCAAATGGGCAGACCAGCTTCAGCTAAGCGATTGGCCAGCGACAGCGGCGTTTGGCCACCCAGTTGCACAATGACACCGGCCACGGGTCCTGCTCGGCATTCAGATTCGTAGACCTCCATGACATCTTCGAAGGTCAGCGGCTCGAAGTAGAGCCTGTCTGAGATGTCGTAGTCGGTTGATACGGTTTCCGGGTTGCAGTTGATCATGACCGTCTCGTACTGCGGACGCAGGGCCAAGGCGGCATGGACACAGGAGTAGTCGAATTCGATGCCCTGGCCAATCCGGTTGGGCCCGGAGCCCAGGATCAGCACGGCCGGTTTGGTGCGGGTTTCGACCTCGGTTTGCTCCTCGTAAGACGAATAGAGGTAGCGGGTGTGGGCTTGGAACTGACCAGAGCAGGTGTCAACCGTTTTGTAGGCCGGGCGCAGGTTGAAGGCGTGACGGATCTCGCGCACGGTCGCCTCGCCAATCCGGCGAAGGGAGGCTATTTGGGCGTCTGAGAGCCCGTGGCGTTTGGCCTGCCTTAGAGTCTCAGGGTCGAGGGCCGGGCCTTGGGCCACTTGGGCAGCGGTTTCATTGATTAGACAGATCTGGTCTAAGAACCACGGGTCGATGTAGCTGGCCTGGAACAGCCGGTTTATGCCGTCGGTGCCCAGGGCCCTCAAGGCTTGCTGAACGTCGATAAGGCGATGGTCGGTGGGGGTGGCGGTTGACTCGATCAGGTCATCAAGCTCCTGGCCGCTTGGGGGTTGGCCGTCCCAGTGGAATTGGGTGCCGGTTTTGTCAATCGAGCGCATGGCCTTGCCCAGGGCCTCGGTGAAGGACCGGCCCAGCGACATCGCTTCGCCAACCGATTTCATGGTGGTGGTCAAGGTTGGGTCGGCCATGGGGAACTTCTCAAAAGCGAAGCGGGGCACTTTGACCACGATGTAGTCGACTGACGGGTCGAGGCTGGACGGGGTGGTCTCGGTGATGTCATTTGGGATCTCATCGAGGCAGTAACCAAGGGCCAGGCGGGCGGCGATTTTAGCAATGGGGAAGCCGGTCGCCTTCGAGGCCAAGGCGGACGATCGCGACACTCTTGGGTTCATTTCAATAACGACAATGCGGCCGTTATGAGGGTGAATGGCGAACTGAATGTTGCAGCCACCGGTGTCGACGCCAACCTGGCGCAGCACACCGACGCCGATTTGACGAAGCTTTTGCAGCTCCTTGTCCGTCAGGGTCAAGGCTGGCGCAATGGCGATTGAATCCCCGGTGTGAACCCCCATCGGGTCGACGTTCTCGATTGAGCAGACCACCACCACGTTGTCCTGGCAGTCGCGCACAATTTCCAGCTCGATCTCTTTCCAGCCAATGATGGATTCTTCGAGCAACACTTCACTGGTGGGCGAATAGTGCAGCCCGGCCCCGGCAATCCGTTCTAGGTCTTCGCGGTTGTAGGCGATACCGCTGCCCAGGCCGCCCATGGTGAAAGACGGGCGGATGACAACCGGATAACCCAAGTCCTCAACTGCCCTTTGGCAGTCCTCCATTGAGTAGGCCATATGCGACTTTGGCACCTGGGCGCCAACCTGTTCGACCACCTGTTTGAACTGTTGGCGGTCCTCTCCGGAGGTAATGGCCTCGACTCGGGCGCCAATCAGTTCAACGTTGTACTTCTCCAGGACGCCGGCTTTGGCCAAGGCGACCGCGGCGTTGAGACCGGTTTGGCCACCTAGTGTGGGCAGGATGGCGTCCGGGCGTTCTTTGGCGATGATCGTGGTCAGGGCCTCAAGGGTGATTGGCTCAACGTAGGTGGCGTCGGCAAACTCCGGATCGGTCATGATGGTGGCCGGGTTGGAGTTGACCAAGATCACCCGGATGCCCTCGTCTTGCAGCACACGGCAAGCTTGGGTGCCGGAGTAGTCGAATTCGCAGGCCTGGCCAATCACAATGGGGCCAGAACCAATCACCAAGACAGAGGTGATGTCGGCACGTTTGGGCATGGGCTTCTCCTTCCCCGCCTCACAGGACGGGATTAAAGGCTGGACGCTTCGCCCGGCTAGCCTACCGGCACCGAGCAACGGCCTGGCGTTGCGGTCGCGGCCGGTTGCTCATCAGCCCGGGACCGGCCCGTCCTTGGTCAGCCCGCCTGTCTAGATACGGCATAATGGAACCAGTCCACAACTAAACGCCCCAGAGTTCTGCCGCTCAACCCCGCCAACATACATATCCAGCCCATACGCCATGACACGTGAAGCCCTCATGGTGAGTCGGTTCGAGGTCGCCCTAGGTGAGCGGCCCCGAACCGCGGTAGGAAGGTGAACCCTCGAAATGGCTACAACTCGATTTGGATCCGTCAACAATCCAAAGCGATGGATCGCGGCCACGGCCTTGGCCGGCCTGGTCTTCGCAGGGTTGGCCACGAGCGCGGCGCAAGCCAACCCGCCGCCTGAGGATGTCACCGCTACGCCGGTGTTGCATAAGAACACCTCAGATAGCCAGGTCGTACCCGGCCAGTCGTTCACCTACACCATCACCATTGGTTGTTCATCTATTACCGACCGGGGTTGCCGCGACGCGGTTTTGACTGACGTAGTGCCGGCGCCATTTGTGGTAACTGGCGCGGTGGCGTTGGGTGGAACCAACTCGGGCGATGCCACTTACGCCGGCAACATTGTGACAGTGGTGTGGACCACCCCCCTGGGCGATGGCACCATTGGCATGCTTGATAACACCACCTCGACAGTGCAGATCACGGCCGAGCTGCCACTCGACGCCTCCTACGACTTCAATGGCAGGCCTGTCCTAAACGATGCTGTTATGACTGGCTCCAACTTCGACGATGTCCACGACCAGGTGGCAGTTACCCCCTTGATTCCAAAGGTGCTGGAGACCACACCAACCAAGACTCTCGACCCGCCAACCCTGGTAGCGCTCCTTGATGAAGCGGTTACGGCCGTGCTAGCAGGCACCAACAACTCCAATGGTTCAGTTGAATCTTTGGCTATCCAAGACCCGGTCGACCCGACGGCTACGCCCAATCCCTTCGAATACTTGGAGTTCCAGAGTTTTGGCTCGGTTGTTCCACCAGCCGGGGCTGATCCAGGCCAAACCACCTACGAGGTCTACGTCGACACCGGCGGTGGGGTTTACGACTGGGTCGACGCCCCCGGCGGCGTGTTACCAGCTGGGGTCACCGGCGATATGGTGCGTGGCACCCGCGTCACCTTCTACGGCCTTATCCCGCCAGGAGAGACCGGCACGGTCGAGTTGAACTTGGCTTTGACGGCCGATGGCGTGGCTCTGGGCGATGGCGCGTTGATCGACAATTCGGTGTTGTCAGAGGTAACGCTCGGTGGCGACAGCGCCACCGGCACGGCCAACGACTCGCTGGTGCTGCGCGACAACCAAGTTTGGGTCGGCGCCACCAAAGAGTTCAACCCCTATTGGGTCCTGGCAGGCGATTCGAGCACAGTCACCCTGGGCGCCTCGAACCAGTCAAGTATTCAGATCACCACGTTGACCATCACTGAACCGTCAAGTGGCACCTTCCCAACTGAGTACACCTTTGGCGGCTTCACCGCCGGTATTAGATACCCGGCTGGCGCACTTTCGGGGGTTGTGACGGTGTGGATTGGCACCACTCCATATCCAGTGCCGTTTGGTGACGGTGACACTCCGGACATCGCCACTGAGATTGCTCCGGCCCTGCTCTCAGAGGTCGAGTGGTTTGAGGTTACTTTCACCGGGGACATCTTGGCGGGCGGTGACACCGAGATTGTCTTTGACGTGATTACTGATCCGACCACACCGGGCGTGACCCCGCTGACCAACGAAGTTGGAGTTCACGGCGACAACGGCAGCGCCAGCGATGATGCCACGGCCCAAGATGACCTCTACATCTACGACGAGGTGATTGAGCCCTACGTCAACAAGTCAGTTCGTCCCACGCCGATTCTGGGTGTGCCCGGCCAGTACGTCACCGTTTCGCTTGAGGGCGGCCTAACCGATTGGCCCGACCCGCCCACCACTATGACCGGCTCTACCGGCAGCGCCAACCAGATTGTGATCCAAGATCCCCAAGATCCGGTTGAGCCAAACGACTGGTGGAACGCCTTTGACCTCTACGCCGTCAGCCAGACACCCATCCCGGCCTGCGCCGAGCTGACCGTTGAGGTCTACGACACCACCACCAGCGCTTGGGTTTGGTGGTTTGGCCCAATCCTGGGCGGAACGATCTATTCTGAGGTCTTCCCCGGGCCGCAAGCCACGACCGGTGGCATCCGGTTCATTTATGACTACGTCGACACACCGCCTTGCCCGGCTGGAGGTTTCCCACCCGGTACCGACTTGGCGCCGAACTTCGTCAGCCAGCTGCGCGATGATGGCCGCTACAACCCCGGCCCACCTTTCAGCGACACCAGCTCGACTTTTGTGCCGAACTGCGCCCAAACCGACGCGACCAGCCCCAACGACCCCATCGTCAGCCCTGGCCAAGCCACCATGCCCCCGGGCACCTGCCCAGAAATTGAGATCCTGCCAGTCCAGCCCGGCCAGGGCCAGGACATGATCGACAAGAGCTTTGGCCAGTCCAGTTCCGGTGGCATCAAAAGCGTCATTGCCCGCTCGGGTGACACCATTCCTTCGGTGCTGTCCTGGTCCACTGGCGGCTATTCCAACCTGGACAGCGTTGAGATCACCGACATCATTGACCCGGCCGGCACCGCCTTGGCCGATTCGATTTTTGACGCCTTCGACCTGCACACCATCCAGGCCATTACCCCGGCCACTGACCCGCTAATCGCCTACGACCAAGTCCAAGCGGTCTACCTTTACAACCGCACCACCTCGACCTGGGAGCCCGCTGCTAACAGCCCCTGCCCGGCCGGTTGTGATGGCCAAATGCCAGCCATTACTCTCACCGCCGCCGAGATGGAGACAACCATTGGCGTCCAGTTGGTGATCATCGAAAGCCCAAACCGGGATACCGCCTTGCAGGCCAACCCGGCCGGCCCACCGGTTGGTTCCGGCGTGGCCAGTTCCTTTGGCTACTCCCGTCCCATCACACTGGTGTGGCAGGTGCGTGATAACAGGCGGTCAGACTTCTCACCGGTTTTGGGTGACGAGTGGTACAACCTGCCAGATGAGGGCGATGTACTCAACACTGTGGGCATTACCGGCTACCTCCCAGATGGTTCTACCCAGGAAGACACGGCTTCAGATGATGTGCTGATTATCGATGTGCCACTGACCACTATCACCAACAAGACCTGGTCCGGCGGACCGATAGCGGTCCCAGATAGCCCATCTGGACTGACGCCAGATCAATTCCCGGTTTCCCGTATCACCGTGACCACCCGTAACACCACTCCGGCCCGGGTTGACCAGTTGGTAATCACTGACCCGGCACCTGGGGCAGTGGCACCGGATACCGATGCTTTTAACGCCTTTGACCTGATCAGTATTGTCTCCATTACGCCGCCAGCCGGAGCCGACCCGGCCAATACCGTGGTGACGCTGTACTGCACCGGTGGAGCTGAATATGACTTCGACACAACTACGGCTCTGGCCCTGACCTTTACCACTATGCCCTGTGCTGATGTGATTGGCATCCAGGTCAGCTTTGACGGACGGATTGCCTCGGGCGGGATTGGCGAAATCGTCTTCGATATGCGGCTGCGCGCGATCTACCGTGACACCGGCGGCCAGGTCTCGGCCGCAGACGGGCCGCTGTTCAACCGAGCCGAAGGTGTCATTGCCGATGTCGATTCGCCAGGACCGTGCCCGCCGCCGCCTGGCGCCCGCTACGAATGCGACCAGGCTTCGACCAATATTCCACTGGCCAACCCAAGCTTTGGCGTGGTGGCATCAAAGACAATCAGCCCCTCCCAGCAGTATGAAGGTGACTACGCGCCGGTCACCGTCACCCTGGGCGGCCAACCGACCGGCTCAGCCCGGGCCTGGACCATGGTGCTGGCCGATGACGACCCGGCCTTTTGGAACGCCTTTGACTTTGTTGGTATGGACCCTTCTTGGGCCTTTGCCCCACCCACCGGCCGGGTGCAGGTTTGTTACTACTGGGACGGAGACTTCAGCCCAGCCAACGTCGCCGCCGGTGCCAGCGCCGTCGGCGGCACCGAGGTCTGCCAACAATTAGCCCAAATTGGCGACATCGCCATGGCTGTGTCCTGGCTGACTGCTCAGATGGCCACCCTACCGGCCGATGCCATCCACGGCCTCCAGTTTGAGTTCTGGACGGCCGATGGCTCCGGCTGGGCCAACCCATCCAACCCGGTAGTGACGGTGCCTTTTGTAGTTGAACGCCGCGTCACAATGCGCACCGGCGACCCCACGCCAACCACTCGATCTGACCAAACGGCCGCCCCCGGTCAAGACCAGGCCGGCATCTTCGTTGACGATATGACTGTTGATGCCGAGTCAGTGATCGTTTCCGGTGGCCAGAGATTGCTGGCGGACGATGCCGCCAACGCCCAGTACCGCCACCTGCACGACACCGTGGCCCTTTCGGTGGTCAAACAACCCCAAGGCGCCGTGCCGCCAGGCAAGGTCATTCCATTTACGCTGACTTTCACCAACACCGGCATGCTGCCGCTAGTGGATCCAATCTTTTCTGACCGCTTGCCCACTGACGGCACAGGGCCGCAGCTGATCTTTGACCCAGATGCCGACCCGACTGTGCCGCCCTGGTCCTTTGCTTTGGCCGGTGCGGCCCCCTCGCCGCCCAATGGCCTGCCGCTACCAACCAGTCCGAATGACGTGACGGTCGACCAAACCTCAGTCCCCAACGTGATCTACTTCCACATGCCGCCGGGATCGGTGCTGGAACCCGGTCAGACTTACACCATCACCATCAACTTGATGCTACGCCCCGGGCTGGAAACAACCGATCAGGCGCAAAACTGGGCCGCCATCGACATTGGCGGGCTGCCGCTTGACTCCTGTGTTTCAACCGAAGACCCCATCACCCATGAATGCATGGATGATTCGACCGTCTGGCCAATGGCCGCCCCGGCGCTCAGCACTATCAAATACGTCAAGGGAGATGTCCTGCCCAGCCTGGCCGCGCCCCTTTCCGGCGTGCCGGACGTTGTCAGTTCGATCAACAACTACGACTGCACCGGCCAGGCCACACCGGACGGCTTCTACCGCGCCCCGTGTATCCCGGTGACACTGCCAGGTGACACCGAGACTTGGCGCTTTAGTATTACCAACGCCGGTACTATCCCGCTGACAGAGCTGGTGTCCATCGACAACCTGCCCACGCCGGGCGACCAAGGTCTAATTGTCATTCTGCCGCGGCAAAGCGCCTGGCAGCCGACCTATGCCGACTGGTTCGACAAAACCGGACTGCCAGCTGGGGCCACTTTCGATGTCTACACCTCACCGTTGTCTTTGCCCTGCACGGCCGATCTAGACCCACAAGGTGTCCCTTGCGCGTTGGCGGATTGGACCGAATGGGACCTGACTCCAGACCCAACCGCCGTGCGCAGTTTGAAATTCGTGATCAAGTTTCCCCCTGGTGAGGAGTTCAAACCGGGTGACACACTGTCGATCGAATTCAAAACCGCCACCACACCGAACCGACTCAACGCCGCCAACTACCCCGTCGCCTGGAATACCGTCGCCACCGGCGGCCTGGCCGACGATGCCGGCACCAAACTCACAGTGCCGGCCACCGAAGGCCGGCGGGTTGGCGTGACCTACGCCACCGGGCCCATCTTGCTAAAGAAAATCGTCACCGGTCCGGCCGCCTCACTAGCCCCACTCAATTTCCCGGTCCAACTAGTCTGCACCGTCGCTGGCGTACCAATGAGCGGCCTGCCCATCATCACTCTGGTGGCCAACGGGCCAGAGGTCAGGTTAGATGGGCTGCCAGTTGGCGCCGAATGCACCGCCACCGAGCAATGGTGGGGACAAACCAGTCACCAAATTGGTACCGCCACCGTGGGCGGTCCGCTTGACCCAATTGGCCTGATCACCGTCACAAACGATTTCCAAACGGCCAGCCTGCAGATTCGCAAACAGGTTGACACCCCGGCCCTGGACGCCAACGGCGACCCGGTTGTCTACGGTCCATTCAGCTTTGCTGTCTCCTGCACCTACTTGGGCAGCCCGGTTTACGCTGACGGCTACGACTTAACCCATCCGATGGAAGAAGATCTCTGGGACGGCAACACCTGGTCGCTGGCAGGCGAAACGCCCACGGGCACCCCGCTGATGCCCACCGGCACCGAGTGCACCGTTACCGAGACGAACAGCGCCGGTGCCCTCGACACCGAAATGGTTGTGACCGACGCCCAAGGCAACCAGACCACGGTGCCCGGCAACCAGGCCACCGTCACCATCGATGACCTATTCACAGTCGAGGTGTTGGGCATTAACACCTTTGGCGCCGGCTCACTTGAGCTACTCAAGACCGTCACCGGCCCGGCCGCCGGGCAATTTGGTAATGGGCCATTTGTTTTCAATGTGCTTTGCACGCTTGACACTGGTTCAGGACCGGCGACGGTTTTTGACGGCGACGTCACCCTGACCGGCCCCAACAATCTCTCAGCCACCATTGATTTCATTGCCGATGGCGCCGACTGCGACATTACCGAGGTCAACACTGGTGGAGCCACCAGCACCGTGATCACTCCGACCACTGTGACGATCGGAAACACGACCACGGTCACGGTCGACATCACCAACACCTTCAACGCCGCCGATTTGACCGTGCATAAGGCCGTCACCGGTGCCGGCGCCAGTCTGTGGGGCGCCGGCCCGTTTGAGGTCACGCTCGACTGCCTAGACGCCAACGGCAATTCCGTTGCCTTGCCTGGTGGTGCCACACGTATCCTGTCGAACCAAAACAGCTTCACGGCCGCTTATTCGCCTCTACTTCACGGCCTGGTTTGTACGCTGACCGAAACAGGCACAGGCGGCGCCACCAGTTACACCGTGACCGATTCGACTGGCCAAGTGGTGACCGATTTCACAATTGTGCAAAACCAAGACGTCGAACTGTGGGTCACCAACACCTTCGACCTGGGCACCATCACCGTGCAAAAGACCGTCAGCGGCACCCGGGCAGCCTCACTAACCAACGCCAGCTTCATGGTCTGGCTTGACTGCCAGCTGCAGGGACGGGCCATTGCCATCCCCGGCGGTGCCGCCCGCCAGCTCAAAGCCGGCGCGCAGGTGGTTTACCAGGATTTGCCGGTTGGGGCCCAGTGCACTGTGACCGAAACAGACAGGGGCGGAGCCAGGACGTCAACTGTCACCTACGTCGGAACGAACCAGCCCTTCGCTACCGTTGCAGCCAACAGCACCGCCCTCGTCACAGTCAACAATGACTTTGCCAACCTGGCCTTTACCGGCTCAGATTGGCTCAACCTACTGATCTGGGCTTTTGCCGGCATCGGCGGAGGCCTGGCCATACGACACAGGCGCCAGCCCACTGGTCAACGCCCCGGGCGCCGCCTGGCCAAACACCGGGCCTAGCGCCACCTGCCCCCAACGGGTAGAGCCCAGATTCAACCAGCTCCGCCCGGCGCCCTAGACCGGACTGTCCGTTTGGTCAAAAGCCAGGCGCGGTTTGAACCACGCCCACGCCGCGCCAACGCCGGTGCCAGCCTGGCTGATGGCCACGCCCTCAGGGCGCCTGCGCCGCGCCAGCCTGCAATGGCGGTAGGTTAGGGCGCATAGGCTTGGAAATGCGGTAGCCAAGCTGGGCCCTGCCGTGACACGACG
The DNA here is from genome assembly GCA_009784895.1 of Micrococcales bacterium. Classification (NCBI taxonomy): domain Bacteria; kingdom Bacillati; phylum Actinomycetota; class Actinomycetes; order Micrococcales; species Micrococcales bacterium. Next base: position 27,770 of record WQXJ01000011.1, read on the forward strand.
CTTCCCCTTCGGTTGGGTGGACCTAGTCACCACCGGCACCGCCAGGAGGACACCATGACGACCCCAACGTGGCGTAAGGGCTCAAGGACGCTGGGCGCAGCGGCCGTAGCAGCACTGATTCTGACCGGGTTGACCGCCTTACCCCCAGCCCAAGCCGCCATGCCGGTGCCTTTTGCCCAACGCTTCCAGGTCAACGCCAACGGCGCCATCACCACCTTTGGTAATGCCTTGTTGACCTGCCAGGCGGCTACGGCCTGCACCACAGCCCAAAACGGGACCACGGCCAACAACAACGACTACACCATGGTCAACATCGATGCCGATACGGACCCGAGTACCTTCAACTCCTCTGCCTCCAATCTGTCGCTGCCGGCCGGATCAACCGTGCTTTGGGCCGGGCTGTATTGGGGGGCCCGGCTGACAGCCGGTACCAGTGGTGCCGCCGGCACCGGTACCCGTACCCAGATGAGGTTGCAAGTGCCAGGCGGTAGTTACCAGACCATCACATCAGCCCAGGAGTTTGGCCCCGACTCGACCCAGTCCAACGCCTATCAAGAGTTTGCCGACATCACCACCCTGGTCCAAAACGCCGGCTCCGGCACTTATTGGGGCGCCAATGTGGTGGCAGGCACCGGCAAAGACCGCTACGCCGGTTGGTCCATCACGGTGGTTTACTCCGCGCCGGGTATGCCGCTGCGCAACTTGACGGTTTTTGACGGTTTCCAACTGGTCCAAAGCGGCAAGTCGGTTAGCGTCACCGTCTCGGGCTTCTTGGCACCAACGTCTCCCCCAGTTACGGCCGGGTTGAACATGATGGTCTACGAGGGCGATGCTGGCCTGACCGGGGATAACGTCACGCTCAACGGCGCCCAGCTGGCCACGGCCGTCTCCCAAGGCACCAACTTCTTCAACTCCAGTGCTGATGACAACGGCAGCCTTGTGACCAGCCGCACACCGGCCTACCGCAATATGCTGGGCTTCGACATCAAAGCCCTGACCACCACTAACGTCTTGCCGCCGGGTAACGGCGTGACGCCAGGCTCGGCCACCTTCGCTTTCAACACTTCTTCTGACACTTACTTCCCCGGCATGGTGGCCTTGGCAGTTGACCTTTACGCCCCGGATTTCAGCGCCTCGACCAAGTCGGTGGTCAACTTGGGCGGCCACGACCCGGCCAAACCGGGTGACACGCTCGAATACAACGTCACCATTGTCAACTCCGGCCAGGACAACGCCGTCAACTCGGTTGTGACTGATTCCTTGCCGCCAAACGTCACCTATGTGCCTGGGTCAATGGAGTTAGTTACCCAGATCGTTGGGGGGACTTCAGTCATTCTGCCCCAGGCGCTGACAGACGCGGCCGATGCCGATGTGGGGCGTTACGATGCCGCGGCCCGTCGGGTGGTTATCAACGTTGGCCAAGGCGCTACTAACGCGGCTGGGGGCGAGATTCCGATTGGCCAGCAGGTCTCTTTCAAGTTCCGGGTGACCTTGGATAGTCCCGATTCGGCTGGCACAACTGTGACCAACCAGGCTGATTTGGCCTACACCGCCAAGGTTTCGCAGGTTTCTTCGAACTACACCACCCCGCCGGTCTCAGTGGTGGTAGCCGAGGAAGCCGATGTTCAGCTGACCAAGTCCATGTCACCCAACCCGGTCAACGCCGGTGGCACCGTCACCGCCACCCTGCATGTGTTCAATGCTGGGCCTTCGCCGGCCACCGGTGTTTCGGTGACGGACTCGATGCCGGCCGGTGTCACGGTCACGGCCGTTGATATGTCCATTCCTCCCGGTAACTGCCCTTTGCCCACCGGCCCTGGCCAGCCCTTCACCTGCCTGGTTGGGGATATGGCCGTGGGCGATACCGTCACTATCACAGTCACCGGTACGGCGGCAGCCAATTTGGCTCCTGGCCAGCTGGTCAACGTGGCCACTGCCACCGCCACGACGGCGGACCCGGACTTGTCCAATAACACCGCCGCCGCCACCATTGTCTCTAGGGTCAGCGCCGATGTCGCCATCGCCAAAACCACATCGAATTTCGATCCCAAGCCGGGCGAGCTGGTCACTTTCACTTTGACTGCCACCAATCACGGGCCGTCTGATGCCACCAATGTCGTCATTTCTGACGCCGTCATCACGTCGAGTTACCTCTCCCTGGTGGCGGTTGATCCACTGGCCTCTGGGGCGGTGTGTACCCTGGGCCCGGTTGTGACCCAATGCACTTTGGCCACCCTGCCAGCTGGTGAGACGGTCGCCGTTGAGGTGACCGGTTGGGTCTCGCCCAGTGCGCCGGCCGGCAGCCCGCTGAGAAACGTCGGCACTGTCACCGCCGCCACACCCGATCCGGTGATTTCGAACAACCTGTCAACAATTGACATGACTGTGGGCTCACCGGAAGCTGATTTGTCGATTGCCAAGACCGGGCCGGCCAGCGCTATGCCCGGCGGCACCATCACCTACACCTTGACCGTAACCAACCAAGGTCCCTCGGCTTCCACTGATGCCACTGTCGAAGACATCCTGCCGGCGGGCCTGACGGCCATCTCCGCCACGTCAACCCAGGGCAGTTGCACCATCTCAAGTGCTGCGGGCATCGACACCGTCACCTGCGACATCGGCCCCATGGCCGGACCCTCCGCCCCAACCCTGCCCGGTCAGGTGACTGACCCAAGTACCTTGGCCACGGCCACTATCACCATCGTGGCCCGGATCGATCCGGCGCTGACCGGCTCGCTCAGCAACACCGCCAGCGTCGACGGACCCGAGGACCCGGATGGTGGCAACAACACCACTCCGCCGGTTGTGACTCCGCTGGCCCCACAAGCCAATCTGGCCATCACCAAGACTGCCAACCGCACCACTCTTCCCGGCGCTGGTGACGGCGTCACTTACACCGTGACACTGCGCAACCGCGGTCCCTCGGTCAGCCACGAAGTTGTTATCACCGACCAGCTGCCGGCCGCCTTCGACTTTGACAGCGCCGCCTGGACACTGACCGGCCCTTCGGCCGACGCTGGCGGCTGTTTGCCCCTCGGCCCGGTTGTAGGTAGCCACCAACCACTTACCTGCGAAGTGCCGGATATGCCCATTTGGAACCCGTCCGCGCCAGGTGACAACGTTTTGACTCTGGTGGTGGCGATGACGGCGCCAGCGGGTTACAGCCCGCCGGCCGGCACCACCGAAACCGAAATCGCCTCGGTGCTCGCCATCACGCCAGATCCGATCATGGTCAACAATGAAGCCACTTGGACCCTGCAAGACACCGCCCAGGTTGACTTAGAGGTCGTCAAGTCCTCCAGTGGCAACCCGGTGGCCGGTGGGCAGGTCACCTACACCATCACCGCCAACAACCTCTCGGCGCTCGATAGTGCCGCCGATGTCGAGCTGTCCGACACCTTGCCAGCTGGAGTCACCTTCGACTCGGCTACCCCGGCCGGCCAGTGCAGCGCCACCGGTCAGCTAGTGACCTGCACTCCGGCAGGCGGCAGCCTCGCCGCCGGGGGCATCGCTAGCTTCCAGATCCTGGTAGACATCGACCCCAGCCTGGCTGACGGCACCATGCTTACCAACACAGTCACAGTGACCAGCAGTACACCGGATCCGATCTTGGACAATAACACCGCTTCGGTGACGGACCCGGTCGCCGCCCAGGTCGACATCCTGGTCGACGCCCTGAACCTGGCCGATGCCGGCGCCGGGGCCTACAACGGCCCGGGTTCGATCCGGACTCAGACCTTCACCGTGACCAACGACGGCCCATCGGTGGCCCGGGCTGTCCAGTTCACCGCCCGCCTGGCGGTTGATGCCACGGTTGATGTGGCCGGGCTGGTTGGCACTATGCCCGGTTGCACCATCAGGGCCCGGTCGATTACCTGCTTGGTTGATAACGGCACCGATGGCAGCTCAGACCTGCAACTCAACCAATCCGTCGCCGTCACCATCCCGTGGACCTTGGCCTCCAATGTCACCCCTGGCAGCTACTTGGCCGATGGCCTGGTCGGCTGGCCCTACGGCGCCAATGTGACGGTTTCAACCAGCACCACCGAAACCGACCTGACCAACAACTACCAAGAGGTTGACCTGATCGTTGACCCGGCCCAGACCGATATAGAGCTGACCAAAACCGCCCTGACCACCACCACTAACCCGGTAGACGGTGACCCCGCCTTCGTGGCTGGTTCGACCTTCACCTACCAACTGACCGCCCAGGTCCTGCCGGGCGCCGCCCGGGCGGAGAACGTCCAGCTGACCGACACCATGCCTGCCGGCTTTGAGGCCACGGCCGTTGGAACCACTGTTGGTACCTGCCAGGTTGATCCTGGTGGTGGCTCGATCAGTTGTGACCTGGGCACCATAGAGGGCTTCGATCTGGTGGGCCCGCCGGTGGTGCTGATTACCGTTAGCGGCACCATTGACCCGGCCGCCTTCTCCGATGGCAGCGGCAGCGAGGTCCAGTACACCAACACCGCTCAGCTAACCTCCAGCACCGACGGCCTAGGCACCAATCCCCTGGCGCCCTTTAGCACAACGGCCCAAACCACGGTGGACGTGGTGCGGCAAACCAATTTGTCCATCACCAAGGCGGCTAGTTCGCCCACTTTCACCGCCGGTGGCATAGCCCGTTGGACCATTACCGTGGTCAACTCCGGCCCGTCTGATTTGCCGGCCGGCGCCACCATTACTGACACCCTGCAAGCCGGTTTGACCTTCAGCTCGGCCGGCTCCGATCCATCGTGTTCAGCCGCAGGTCAGGACGTCACCTGCACGCCTCTGCCTGCCATCGCGGTTGGTGAAGCCGTCAGTTTGCAGCTGGCCGCCCAGATTCCGGCCGACATCCTAACGACTGATTTGGCCAACCCACCGGTCTTACCTGTTGTTGACGAGGTGACCAACCAAGCCACCATAGACGCACCAAGCCTGCCAGGCCCGGTGACCAGCCCGCCGGTCGTAACCCCAATCGTGGCCCAAGTTGATGTGGCCATTGCCGGCACCGTCACCCAACAGGTGGTGCCAGCTGGCTCGACCTTGGTCTACACCATCACCGGGGTCAATAACGGCCCCTCTGCCGCCCGCGATCCGCAGTCCGGTGTCAACTTCCCGCCGGAGTTCCAGATCGATTCGGTGGCTGTCCCGGCAGATCTGATCCAATGCGCCACCAATCCGACCATTCCTTTCGAAATCGACTGCACCACCATTCCATCTGGTCCAGGCGGCCCCATCGCCTTGCCCGGCATCTCTGCCACAGGCGTGGTCCAGGTGACCGTGCCAGCCAACACCGCACCTGGGGTCTACCAGGTCCTTGCCCACAATATGATCTTCGACGTTGACGGCAACCCGCCGGACTTCAACCCCAGCAACAACATCGCCCGCATCAACGTCCTGGTCATCCCGGTAGCCGACGTTGCCGTCCAAAAAACCACTGTGACCAATCCGGTAAAGGCCGGCCAGCCAGTGACCTATGCGCTTGACGTGACAAATTTTGGGCCCTCTGATACCACCGAAGTCCAGTTAGTCGACCAGGTACCGGGCAAGGCCACCTTCGCCTCGGCCCAGTATTCCGGTGGCGGGGCGGTGGCCTGCACGCCTGGCCCGGCCAGCGAGGACCAGCCGTCCATCACCTGCGAGCTAGGCGACCTGGCGGTGGGCCAAACCAAGACGGTGCTGGTCACCTTCAACACACCCGCGACGCTGAGCGGCAACCTGACCAACGCTGCGGTAGTCGGTTCAGTCGCCCAAGACCCGGTGGCAGCCAATAACCAGGCCAGTGTGGCTAACCCGGTGGTGGTAAGCCCGGGTCCCGGCCCCGGCCCTGGTCCAGGCCCCGGCCCCGGTCCTGGTCCTGGTGGCAGCGGAGCCGGCGGCCGGTTGCCGTGGACCGGCACGGACACGCTCAACCTGCTGGTTTGGGCTCTACTCGCGATTGCCGGTGGCCTGGCCTTGCGCCGCCTGCGCCACCACGCCAGCGTCAGCCCACGCTATTTGGCCAAACACCTCGCCACCTGACAAGGCAGTCAATCCATCTAGCCGGCCCAATACGGCTCGCCGGCCGTGAGGCGCTGGACTTGAGCCGGGCAGACCAGCCGGCTTGGGCAACGGCCCGCGGCCTGACCGCCTCACCCAGAGCCCTGACACTAGCGCCGTTGGCACCACTATTTGGACGTTTTGGCCCGGCCGCCTGAGGCCGAGCCTGGGCCATGTGACAATCCCCGCAACGGTCGGCAATTGACTGCCTGGCCGCGAGGCGAGGAGGACACAATGACCAACCCAAACTGGCAACGAGGCGCCCGCGTACTAGGCGCGGCGGTGGTCGCCGGGCTCATCCTAACCGGGTTGGCGGCGCTCCCCCCGGCTCAGGCCGCCATGCCGGTGCCCTTCGCCCAGCGGTTCCAGGTCAACGCCAATGGAGCCATCGCCACCTTTGGCAACGCCTTAATGACCTGCCAAGCCTCAACGGCTTGCACCACCGCCCAAAACTCCACCACGGCCAATAACAACGACCTGGTCATGGTCAACCTTGATGCCGACTCAGACCCAACCACCTTCAACTCCTCCGCCTCTCACTTGGAGCTGCCGGCGGGCTCGAGCGTGCTGTGGGCCGGGTTGTATTGGGGGGCTCGCTTGACGGCTGGCACCAGCGGTTCGGCCGGCGCGGGCGACCGCACCCAAATGCTGCTCAAAGTACCCGGCGCCAACAGCTACCAGGCCATTGCCTCCATCCAAGAATTTGGCCCTGACACCACCCAATCAGGCGCCTACCAGCAGTTCGCCGATGTCACCACGCTGGTCCAAGGCGCCGGCGGCGGCAACTATTGGGGTGCCAATGTCGTGACCGGAACAGGCAAAGATCGATACGCCGGTTGGACCATCACCGTGGCTTATTCCGCCCCGGGTATGCCGCTGCGCAATTTGACCGTCTTCGATGGCTTCCAGGTGGTGCAAAACAACAAATCGGTTTCGGTGACCGTAGCCGGCTTCCTGGCACCGACCTCCCCGCCGGTCACGGCCGGTCTAACGATGATGGTCTACGAGGGTGATGCCGGCATTACCGGGGACAATGTCACGCTCAATGGCGCCCAGTTGGCCACCGCCGTCTCGCCGGGCTCCAACTTCTTCAACTCGACCGCTGACGACAATGGCAAAGCAGTGACCAGCCGAACCCCGGCCCACCGCAATATGTTGGGTTTCGACATCAAAACCCTGGCCACATCCAACATCTTGACACCTGGTGACGGCGTTTCTCCAGGCCGGGCCACGTTCTCCTTCAACACTTCATCCGATGTCTACCTGCCCGGCATGGTCGCCCTGGCGGTCGACCTTTACGCGCCAGATTTCAGTGCCTCGGCCAAGACCGTGGTCAACCTCAATGGCAACGACCCAGCCAGGTCCGGCGACACCCTCGAATACCACGTCTCCGTGGTCAACTCCGGCCAGGACAACGCTGTTAACGCCGTCATCAGCGACGCCCTGCCGGCCGGCGTCACCTACGTTAACGACTCAATGGAGTTGATCACACAAGTGGTTGGCGGCACCTCGGTTGTCGCGCCAAAGTTGCTGACGGACGGGGTCGATGCCGACGAAGGCCATTTCGACGCCGGCGCCAACCGGGTGGTGATCAACCTGGGCGAAGGGGCCACCAGCGCTAAGGGTGGCGAGATTCCAATTGGTCAGCAGGCCTCCTTCAGATTCCGGGTCACGCTGGACGGCCCCAGGGCGGTGGCCACCACCGTGACCAACCAGGCTGACCTGGCTTACACCGCTAAGGTCGCCCAGGTCAGTTCTAACTATTCGACCCCGCCGGTTTCAGTCACACTGGCCGCCGAGGCCGATGTACAACTGACCAAGACCATGTCGCCCAACCCGGTCAGCGCCGGTCAGCCAGTCTTGACCACCTTGACCGTCTTCAACGCCGGGCCGGCCACCGCCTTGGGGGTGGCGGTTACCGACGCCATGCCTGCGTCTGTCACCGTAGCCGGGATTGCGGTGTCCAATTCCTCCAGCTGCGCCTTGCCGCCCGCCCCCGGTCAGCCCTTCACCTGCCAGGTGGGCGATTTGGCCGATGCCGAAAAGGTCACCATCACCGTGACCGGCACGGCGGCGGCCAACCTAGCGCCCGGACAGTTAGTCAATGTGGCCAGTGCCGCTGCCTCTACGCCAGATCCAGACCTGTCAAACAACACCGCCGCCGCCACCACTACTACCGGCACTAGCGCCGATTTAGCCATCACGAAATCCACTTCGAATCCGACTCCAAGGCCTGGGGAGATAGTCAGCTTCACCATTACTGCCACCAACCACGGCCCCTCAGATGCCGCTGGTCTGATCATCTCCGATCTAGTGACCTCTAGTGCCTACCTTAGGTTGGTGGCAGTCGAGCCTGGCACGTCCGGGGCCACTTGTAACCCGGGCCCAATTTTGTCCCAGTGCGCCTTGGCAGCTTTGCCGGTGGGGCTGACGGTCAGCCTTGAGGTCACCGGATGGGTCTCGCCCAGCGCGCCGGCCGGTACCTCACTTTCCAACGCCGCTTCCGTCATCGCCACCACACCTGATCCGGCGACCCAAAACAACCTGACCTCAATTGGCCTGACCGTGGCCCCGCCCGAGGCGGATTTGTCCATCACCAAAACCGGCCCGGCCAGTGCGCTACCTGGTGGCACCATCAGCTACACCCTGTCCGTAACCAACCATGGGCCGGCTGACTCAACCGGCGCCAGGGTTCGCGACACTTTGCCAGCCGGTCTGACGGCCATTTCAGCCAGCTCGACCCTGGGTAGCTGTTCAATTGCTGGAGCCACTGTCAGCTGTGATCTTGGTGCCATGGCCGGGCCGGCCGCCCCAAACCTGCCGGGCCAGGCCCCTGACCCGAGCAGCTTGGCCACGGCCACCATCACCATTGAGGCGCAGATTGATCCGGCCCTGACCGGCTCGCTGGCCAACACCGCCCAGGTAGAGGGGCCCGAGGATCCAGATGACTCCAATAACACCTGGTCGATCGACACCCCGCTTGACCCCGAAGCAGATCCGGTTGCCAGCCAGGCCGATGTCGAGGTCAGCGCTCTAACGCTTGATAACCCCGGCGGCGCCGACGCCTACGGCGGCCCGGGTTCCCAGCGGATCCAGACCTTCATCGTGACAAATAATGGCCCGTCTGTGGCCAAGGCAGTCCAATTCACCGCTCAAATCGCCGTCCGTTCCTCGGTCGAATTGGCCCAGCTTGTTGGCACCATGCCTACCTGCAACCTACGAGACACGCAAATCACCTGCCTGGTGGACAACGGCCTAGATGACACCTCTGACCTGCAAGTGGGGCAATCAGTTACCGTCACGATTCGGTGGACCTTGGCTTCAACTGCCACGCCAGGCGACTATTTGGCCAACGGCCCGGTGGGCTCCGGCTACGGGGCCAATGTGACAGTGGCCACCACCACGACCGAGACCGACTTGTCCAACAACTACCAGGCGGTTGACCTGGTCATTGACCGGGCCCAGACCGACCTACTGCTGACCAAGACGGCCCTAACGACCACCACCAACTCCGACGCAGACCCGGCCTTCGTGGCCGGTTCGGCCTTCACCTACCAATTGACGGCCCAGGTGCTGCCAGGCGCCGCCCAGGCCCAGAACGTCGAACTGACCGACTTTATGCCGAAGGGCTTCACCGTCACAGCGGTGGGGACCAACCTTGGTACTTGCGCCATCGCCGCTGACGGTAGTGGTTTCAGCTGCCAGTTGGGCACCATGGAAGGTGCCAGCGCCGACCAGGCGCCGGTGGCCCAAATCACGGTCAGTGGACTGGTTGATCCGGCGAATTACTCTTCCGGCCAGCCCGGTGAAGTCCAGTACACCAACACCGCCCAGCTGACCTCTGCGACCGATGGCATCGGCACCAATCCATTGGCGGCGTTTAGCACCACGGCCCGGGCCACTGTGGACGTGGTGCGACAAACCAATCTGTCCATCACCAAGGTGGCCAATGACACCGAGTTCCTGGCCGGCGGTCAGGCCAGCTGGACCGTCACGGTGGTCAACGCCGGTCCTTCCGATTTGCCGGCCGGCGCCACGGTCGAAGACACTTTGCAGTCCGGTTTGGTCTTCGACGCGGCTGGCTCGGACCCGGCTTGTGCGGCCGGCGGCCAGGTGGTCACCTGCGCACCTCTGCCAGCCATACCGGCTGGCCAGGCCGTCTCAGTGCAGATTGCGGCCTATGTTCCGGTCGATGCCCTGACCGGCGATTTGGTGCCCTCAGGCCACGGCGGACCGCTGCCCATCATGGACCAGGTGACCAACCAAGCCACGGTTAGCGCGCCAAGCCTTCCGGCCGCCGTCACCAGCCCACCGGTCACCACCCCAATTGCGGCCCAGGTTGATACGGCCATTACCGGGTCAGTCTCCCAGCTGGTGGTCCCAGCCGGTTCGGCAATCTCCTACACCATTACCGGGGTCAACAATGGACCTTCGGCCGCCCGCAACCCGCTATCCGGCGCCAGCTTCCCACCGGAGTTTGTGATTGACTCGGTGGCCGTGCCGGCGGACCTGATCGAATGCGCCCCCAGTAGTGCCCCCGGCTCTGAGATTGGCTGCTCCACCATTGCTTCGGGTTTTGGCGGTCCAATTGCCGTAGCCGGGATCACTGCCACCGGCGTGGTCCAAGTCACCATCCCGCCTGACACGCCGCCTGGGGTGTACACCACCGTGGCCCACAACATCATTTCTACCGCGGACGGCAACCCGGTGGACTCCAACCCAAATAACGACACTGTCAGTATCGAGGTATTGGTCATCCCGGTGGCGGATCTAGAGGTCCAGAAGACCACTGTGACCAACCCGGTAGTGGCCGGCCAGCCAGTCACCTACGGCCTGGCCGTGACTAACTTTGGGCCTTCTGATACAACCGCGGCTCAGCTGACCGACCAAGTGCCGGCCGGCACCACCTTTGTTGCCGCCAAGTACCAAGGCGGAGGGGCAGTTCCCTGTGCCACCAGCCCCACCCGCGAGGATCAACCCTCAATCACCTGCCAACTCGGTGACATGGCTCTTGGCGACACCGAGACAGTTTTGTTGACCTTCAGCACCCCGAAGAACCTTTCCGGCCCCCTGGCCAACACCGCCTTGGTGGGATCAGCCGCTCAAGACCCGGTTGCGGCCAATAATCAAGCCGCAGTAGCCAACCCGGTGCAAACCCCGCCACCTATCACCGGTCCAGGCACAGGCAACTCCGGCACCCCAGGGGCGGCGGGGCCCAACGGCCCTGGTGGTGCCGGGCCAGCTGGCCGCTTGCCTTGGACCGGCGCGGACACGCTCAACCTGCTGGTCTGGGCCCTGCTGGCGATCACCGGCGGCCTAGCCCTGCGCCGCCTGCGCCGCCACGCCAGCGCCAGCCCACGCTATTTGGCCAAACACCTGGCTACTTGACCAAGTGGTCGAGCAGTGGCCCGGCCGGTTGGTTCAGCCACTTGGCGCCGCCTACGGCGCGGCTTGAACGATCGCTAGCAGCTCCTCGACTGGCCGGGCCCGGCCCTGGGCATCAACTAACCCCGATCCGGAGAAAATCCCGGCCCGCGTGGCCCCGCGCCCACGCAAATGCAGCGTCACCGCCCGGGTGTCAACCCCGGCCAGGCCAACCACACCTTGGGCCACCAGATCGCCTTCGAGCGAACGCTGCCCGCGCCAATTGGACCAGCGCCGGGCCGGATCGCGCAGCACCAGGCCGGCCACTTCGATCCGGTCTGACTGGCCGTCCTCATCGTTTAGCCCAACTACGCCAATATGCACTGCCGTCATCACCATGATTTGGCCGCGATTGGCCGGATCGGTCAGAATCTCCTGGTAGCCAGTCATAGCGGTGTTGAAAACGACCTGCCCAAGGCACTGGCCGGTGGCACCGTAGGGGTGGCCGGAAAAGGTGGTGCCATCGGCCAACACCAGCAGGCCCTGGGCGCTCATCTAACAACCTTTCCGTCCAGCACGGTGGCACGGCCGCGCAGGAATGTCGCCTCGGTCCGCCCGTGCATTTCGCGGCCGGCCACCGGCGTGTTGCCCGATGCCGAAACCTGCCTTGCCGCGTCGACCGGCCAGGTTTTGTTGGGGTCAAAGAGGGTCAAATTGGCAACTTCGCCCACTTCAATAGGGCGGCCTTGGTCATTTAGGCGGCCAATTAGGGCCGGTTTGCTTGACAGCACCTGGGCTACCCCAGCCCAGTCCATCCGGCCCATCTCAACCATCAGCTGGTTGACAATGGGTAAGGCGGTCTCCAACCCGGTCATGCCAAAAGCCGCCGCCGCCCATTCGCAGTCTTTTGACTGGAGCGGATGCGGGGCGTGGTCGGTGGCGACAATGTCAATAGTGCCGTCGGCCAAGGCTGAGCGTACCGCTGCCACATCATCACTTGAGCGCAGCGGCGGGTTGACCTTGAAAATCGGGTCGTAGCCGCGCACCGCCTCGTCGCTGAGCAGCAGGTGGTGCGGCGTGACCTCGGCCGTGACGTTGACCCCGCGGGCCTTGGCCCAGCGGATGATCTCAACCGATCCGGCGGTCGAGACATGACAAATATGCAACCTTGAGCCGACGTGTTCAGCTAGCAGCACATCGCGGGCAATTATGGCTTCTTCGGCCACGGCCGGCCAGCCGGCCAGGCCCAGTTCGGCCGAGACCACGCCCTCATGCATTTGGGAGTTCTCAGTTAGCCGCGGCTCTTGGGCGTGCTGGGCAATAACCCCGTCGATGGCCTTGACATACTCCAAGGCTCGGCGCATCAAAACTGGGTCGGCCACGCAATGGCCGTCATCGGAAAAGACCCGCACCCTAGCGGCACTGCGGGCCATGGCGGCCAGCTCGGCCAAACGTTCGCCCTGCAAACCCACTGAAACCGCCCCAACCGGGTGGACATCAACGTAGCCGGCCTCTTCTCCTAGGCGTTTGACCTGCTCAACCACCCCGGCCGTATCAGCCACTGGATGGGTGTTGGCCATGGCGTGAACAGCTGTAAACCCACCGGCCGCCGCCGCCTGGGTGCCGGTCAGAACCGTCTCGGCGTCCTCGCCGCCGGGCTGTCGCAGGTGGGTATGCAGGTCGACCAAACCTGGCAGCAGGACTAGGCCGTCGGCATTTATCGACTTGATGCCCTTGCCCGGTGAGGCATCCTCACCAAGGGCGGCGATCACGCCATCGGCCAACAAAACCTGGTCCGTCTGGCCGTTCGGTAGGCGTGCGTCCCTAATCAGATACTTCGTCATGCCGAGGCCTCCTGCCCGCCGGTTAGGGTCAAATACAGCACCGCCATGCGCACCGCCACGCCGTTGGCGACCTGTTCCACGATGACGCTACGGGCGCCATCGGCCGCCTCCTGGGAAATCTCCAGGCCGCGGTTCATAGGCCCGGGGTGCAAGACAATGGTGTGTTGGCGCAACTGCTCTAGGCGCGGGGAGTCTAAGCCGTATTCGCGGGCGTATTCCTCCGGGCTGGGGAAGAACCCGCCGCCGGCCGCGCTCATCCGTTCGCGCTGGACCCGCAGCATCATCACCGCATCCGGTTGGGCCTGGTCAAGGGCCTGGTCGAAGGAGTGAGAAACCTGGCAGGGCCAAGGATTGATGCCAACCGGCAGCAAGGTGGCCGGGGCTACTAGCGTCACTTTGGCACCTAGGGTGTCCAGTAGTTGAACGTTGGAGCGGGCCACTCTGGAATGGAGGATGTCGCCCACAATCACCACGCTCAAACCGTCCAAACCCTGGCCTGTCGGTTCGGCCACCAGGTGGTGGCGCATGGTCATAGCGTCCAGCAGAGCTTGGGTTGGGTGTTGGTGGGTGCCGTCGCCGGCGTTGATTATGGCCGCGTCGGTCCAGTCGGAGTGGGCTAAGCGGTAGGCCACACCACTGGCCTGGTGGCGCACCACAATACCGTCAATCCGCATGGCTCCCAGGGTTAGCACTGTGTCTTTGAGCGATTCGCCTTTAGAAACCGAAGAGCCTTTGGGACTGAAATTGATGACATCGGCGCTGAGGCGTTTGGCGGCGGCCTCGAACGAGATGCGGGTCCTGGTGGAGTCTTCGTAGAACAGATTGACCACAGTGCGCCCGCGCAAGGTTGGCAGTTTCTTGATCGAACGGGCCTGGGTGGCGGCCATTTCGTCGGCCACGTCCAGGATTTCGATGGCCTGGTCTCGGCTCAGGTCGCTGGCTTGCAGGAGGTGTTTCACGCGGCACCCTCCTTTTGGTCGGGGTCGCCGGTGATGGTGACACCATCATGGCCGTCGACCTCTTCAAGGCAGACCTTGACTCGTTCGGCACTGGAGGTGGGCAGGTTTTTGCCAACGTAGTCCGCTCTGATTGGCAGTTCGCGGTGGCCGCGATCAACCAACACGGCCAACCTGACAGTTTTGGGGCGGCCAAAATCGGCTAGCGCATCCAGGGCGGCCCGGATGGTTCGGCCGGAGTAGAGCACATCGTCGACTAAGACCACGGTTTTAGCCTCGATGCCGCCCGGGGGCAGCACTGTTTTGCCCAAGCCCCTGGTTGGTTGAGAGTAAAGATCATCGCGGTACATCGTGACGTCGAGGGCTCCAAGACCATCGGTGATGGACCAATTGGGATCGATCGCGGCGACCGCAAGGGCTAGTCGGTTGGCCAAGGGAGCACCTCTGGTGGGGATACCCAGTAACACCAGATTGCCGGTGCCCTGGTTGGCTTCAACCACCTCATGGGCCATTCGGGTGATGGCGCGACTTAGATCCGCGCCGGTCATGACCTGATTCACAAGTCTTTCCACCTCCTTTCCCGCCTCGCTGGACGGGACTTAAAGGAAACTTCTCCTGGGCCAGGTCACCGACGGTGAAAGGGAAGGCCGCCCGCCAAGACTTCGGTCTTGGCGGAACCCGGCTGCTGGCGGCTGCCAGCCGCCGAGCCCGAGCCTACCTCAGTGTGTCCTTGATCGCCGAGAGCCGGCCCAGCATGCCGCTGACGTAATTCGGCGACTTGGCGGTTGACAGTTCGGCCGCCAAGTCGGCGCACTCTTTGAAGACGACTTCATCTGGCACGTCGTCTTCATAGACCACCTCGTAAGCCCCTAGATAGAGCAAAGCCCGGTCTACTGCCGGCATCGACTGGCGCGGCCAGCCTTCCGAATAGGTGTCCAACCATTCGCCAATGGCCGCGAAGTTGGCGGTTACTCCCTTGATCAGCTCAAGGCTGTATGGCGCCAACTCCCGGTCGCTGGCCAGTTCGACCGGGTCTTGGCCGCGCTGGTCAGCCTCGAAGATGACCTCAAAGGCCCGCTTGCGAGCGGAAGTGCGTTGGCCCACTAGGTGACCCGGCCCAGGTAGTCCCCTGTCCTGGTGTCAACCTTGACCTTTGTGCCCGGCTCTAAAAACAGCGGCACCTGGATCTGGTAGCCGGTCTCCAAAGTGGCCGGTTTGGTGCCGCCGGTCGAGCGGTCTCCCTGCAAACCCGGTTCGGTGTAGGTGATCTCAAGGACCACTGCGGCCGGCAGCTCAACGTACAGCGGCTCACCCTCATGCCTGGCCACCAGGGCGTCTTGTCCCTCTAGCAGGAAATGCCCGGCGTCACCGACCGTCGCCTCGGCCACATGCAACTGGTCGTAGGTGTCCTTGTCCATAAAGACGAAGTCTTGGCCGTCGCGGTACAGGTACTGCATATCGGATTTGTCGACTATGGCTGTATCGACCTTGACGCCAGCGTTGAAGGTCTTGTCCAAGACCTTGCCGCTGAGCACGTTCTTCAACTTGGTGCGCACAAAAGCGCCGCCCTTGCCGGGTTTGACGTGCTGGAACTCGATGACGGTCCACAACTGGCCGTCTAGGTTGAGCACTAGACCGTTCTTCAAATCGTTGGTCGTCGCCACGGGTTGGTCCTTCCTCGCCTTCGCCTTAGCCGCGCATAGTCTAGTGGCTAGTCCCGGCCCCTCCGCCCCGCGCCCCCAACCCAGCCTCTTGGCCAGCCCCTCTACCGCGAGTCCGAGCCTTGGCATGAAAGGCCGGGGCGACACGCTGTCGTGGTCTCGCGCCGTGACTTGGGGCAATGCTGCCGCATTGCCAAAGACAAATGCCCGGAGCCAAACCCCGCCCACAACACCGCGCCGCCCCTCAGTTCGCGAGGTTGGGCCTTCGCATCATCCGCCCCAACCGCGAGGTAGGGCTTTGGCATCATTTCCCCAACCCGCGAGTCCGAGCCTTGGCATGAAAGCGGGTTCTTGACTCTTGGCCTGTTCAGACCTAGGCCACCGCTGCCCGGCAACCCCGCCACTTAGCCAGCCATTGCCAACGCGCCGGGACGCTACGGATGCGTAGGCAGCCTTGGGACTTGTATGGTCCCAATTGTGCGTCAGTTCACCACACCGGCTTACCTGGACCACGACCCCGGGTTGTCGATTGGCCGGCTGATCGAGAACCGCTGCCTGGCCAACCCCGAAGCCGTCCAGGCCACCTTCCGCCAGGGCGATGTTTGGGTCGAGGTCTCAGCCGCCCAGTTCGTTGAAGAAGTCAACGCCCTGGCCAAAGGGCTAATCGCGGCGGGGATCGACAAAGGCGAGACAGTCGGCATTATGGGCCGGACCTCCTACCAGTGGACTTTGATCGACGTGGCACTGTGGTCCATTGGCGCCGTTGGAGTACCGATCTACCAGACCAGCTCGGTCGATCAGGCCGGCTGGATTTGCCAAGACGCCTCGCTCAAGGCCGTTTTCGCCGAACTAGACGAACAAGCCGAGGTGATTGCCGGCATCGGGCATTTCTCAGGCCAAGTCTGGGTTTGGGCCCAAGACGGGCTAGACCAACTGGTCAAAGCCGGACAGAGCGTTTCTGACGCCCAGCTGGCCGCCCGGGCCAAGTCCGTCACCGGTGATGACCTAGCCACGGTGATTTACACTTCCGGCACCACCGGCCGGCCCAAAGGCGTCGAGCTAACCCACTCTAACTTCGTCACGCTGACCCGAAACGCCATCATTGAACTCTGGTTCATCTGCAAGCCGGGCCGGCGCATGCTCATGTTCCTGCCGCTAGCGCACGTCTTTGCCCGCCTGATCAACGTCATCCTGCTGGCCTCCCCGGCCGTGGCCGGTTACAGCCCTGACACCTCGCGCCTGCTTGAGGATATGCAGACTTTCAGGCCAACCGCCATGTTGGTGGTGCCGCGGGTGCTGGAGAAGGTCTACAACTCGGCCGAGGCCGCCACCGGCGGCGGCTTCAAACGCAAGCTTTTCCGTTTGGCCGCCAAAGTGTCAATGGCCTACTCCCGTGAACAAGACCGCGGCGGACCCAGCCCCGCCCGCCGGCTTCAGCACGCCGTTTTCAAGACCCTGGTCTACCGCAAACTGACCGCAAAAATGGGCGGCCAGCTGACCTGCGCCGTGGCCGGTGGCGCCCCTTTGGGCCCGCGCCTGGGCCACTTTTTCCGCGGTATTGGCCTGGAGGTCTTTGAAGGCTACGGCCTGACCGAAACGACCGCGCCCACGGCCGTCAACCGCGAGTTTGTCAACAAGATTGGCACCGTCGGCCTGCCTCTTCCTGGGCAAAGCGTGGCCGTGGCCGATGACGGCGAGGTCCTGGTGCGCGGACCTCACGTTTTTCTCCGCTACAGGAACAACCCCGAGGCCACCGAACAAGCTTTCCGTGACGGCTGGTTCTTGACCGGTGATGTCGGTTCACTCGACGCCGACGGCTATTTGTCGATTACCGGCCGGCGCAAGGAACTAATTGTCACGGCCTCAGGCAAGAACGTCGCCCCGGCCGTGCTCGAGGATCGTCTGCGTGGCCACCCACTGGTTAGCCAAGTCGTGGTGGTGGGCGATGACCGGCCGTTTGTGGCGGCGTTGGTTACCCTGGACGCCGAAATGCTACCCGGCTGGCTGACCTCGCATAACAAGTCCCCACTGACGCTGGAACAGGCCATCATCGATCCGGACATCCGAGCCTCGCTGGACCGGGCAGTGCGGCGAACCAACCGGGCGGTTTCCCGGGCCGAGTCGATTCGCGACTTCGTCATCTTGCCTGAAGATTTCACCGAGACCAATGGCTATTTGACGCCGTCAATGAAGGTCAAACGCTCACTGGTTCTGCACGACTATGCCGGGGCAATTGATCAGTTGTACCTGGCCGCAGCCGCCCGCCGGGGCGAAGGCAATCTAGTCGAAGAACTCGAAAACCTAGACTGAGCCGCCCAAAGCCGTCACAAGGCCGCGAGAGCCAAACGGTAAGAGTCAATGCCGAAACCGGCGATGGTGCCTTCAACCACCGCCGAAATCACCGAGGTTTGGCGAAATGTCTCGCGGGCAGCCGGATTGGTTAGGTGGACCTCGATCACCTGAGGCACCTGAGCGACTGCGTCACGCAGGGCGTAGGAGTAGTGCGTGAAGGCGGCCGGGTTCAAGATCACCGGTATGGCTTGGTCGGCCGCTTGATGCAATAGGGCCACTATGGCGGCCTCGTCGTCCAGCTGGTGGACCGAGACCTGCCAGCCCAGCTCCTCGCCCCACTGATAACAGGCCGCCGCCAGGGCGGCATGGTCAACCAGGCCGTAAACCTCAGGTTCACGCGCACCCAAGCGACCCAGGTTGGGACCGTTGATTATCATCACTGGCTTCATGGCGCCACCACCTTGTCGCCACCTTCATTGGTGTCAACCGGTGGCACATAGAGGGCTTGACCGTAGGGGTTCTCCAGGTTGAAACCTTCACCGCTAGAGGCCGGGTATGGCTTGGCCGCAGCCACCGCAGCGACGGCTTGGTAGGCCTCGTGCATAACCGAATCGGCCACCCCTTCCAAAATGACTGGGCGGCCAATACCTTCAAGCACAACCAAACGCCGCTTGCGGCCTTGGTTTTTCTTGTCCCGGCCCATGGCTTTTAGCAGGTCGACCCAATTGCCTGTCTGGTAGCTGGTGGGCAGGCCAACCGAGGCTAGGACCTCGCGGTGGGCACCCAGAATGGACGGGTCCAACAGCCCCGAGCGGACGGCGATTTCAGCTGCGAAAACCATACCGACCGCAACCGCGTCGCCGTGGCGCCAAGAGTAGTCTTCGACCAGTTCAATGGCGTGTCCAAGGGTGTGGCCATAATTCAGGATGGCGCGCCAGCCGGCCTCTTGGGGGTCTTGCGAGACAACCTCAGCTTTGACTGCGACCGAACGGCTAACCAGCTCCGGCATGAGCGGACCGCGCGGGTTGAGCGCCTCCTGCGGGCCGGACCAAATCACATCCAAAATGGTGCGGTCGGCCACAAATCCGGTTTTGATGACCTCGGCCATACCGCTGACCAATTCTGGACGCGGCAAGGTGTCAAGCTGGTCGCAATCGCATATCACCGCGCTTGGTTGATGAAAGGCGCCAACCAGGTTTTTGCCCTGAACTGTGTCGATACCCGTCTTGCCGCCAATGGCGGCATCAACCATGCCCAATAAGGTCGTTGGCACATGGACCACCCGAATGCCGCGCAGCCAGGTCGCTGCCACAAAGCCGCCCAAATCGGTGGTGGCGCCGCCACCAATGGTGACAATCAAATCGGTCCGGGTGAACGAGGCCTCACCCAACCGCTGCCAGGCCGCTTGGGCCACATCGATGGTTTTGGCCGCCTCGCCATCTGGCACAGACAGGGCGTGGACTTCCAGGCCACCTCCGCGCAAACGCTCTGCTAGCGGCATGGTCACTTCACTCAAGGCCGGGGCGTACATCACCATGACGCGAACCACGTCTTTCGGCAAATAGGCTTCGAGACGGCCGATCAGGCCGCGTCCAACCACAACCTGGTAGCCGGCACCAACTTGGACCGGAATCCGCGCCATCTCTTCCGCCACGCCCATCCCTTTCTCAGATCAAGTCCAAGCCTAACCCTAGGGGGTTGGCGAATAGTTGGCGTCAAATGCCAGTGTCAACCGCCGGTAATAGCTCACCCAGGGCGGCAAATCCGCCAAGGGCTTAGCTGCCAGCGGGCCCATTCAGGTCAAGAAGTCCGCCACTCCGTCGCGATAAGCCGCCAACGAGGCCCTGACCTGGTCAACATGGTCGCCACCAAATTTATCCAGCGCGGCGCGGGCCAGCACCAGGGCGGTCATGGCCGCTGCCACTACGGCCGCAGCCGGCACTGCCGTGACATCGGAACGCTGGTGGTGGGCCGTGGCTGCCAATCCGGTCTGGGTGTCGATGGTGCCCAGGGCCTTGGCCAGAGACGGAATCGGTTTCATAGCCGCCCTGACCAGGACCGGCTCGCCGTTCGACATGCCGCCTTCAATCCCACCGGCGTGGTTGGTCCGGCGTCTAGTTTGGCCATTTTGACGTTCGATTTGGTCGTGCACGGCCGATCCGACTCGGCTGGCCACCTCACAGCCAAGGCCAATCTCGACCGCTTTGACCGCTTGAATCGACATCAACGCCGCCGCCAACTGGGCGTCGAGCCTCCGGTCAGCTTGGACGTGTGAGCCCAGGCCCACCGGCACGTTCCAGGCAATCACCTCAACTGTGCCGCCCAGGGTTTCACCGGCTTGTTTGGCTTGGTCGATCCGGCTTTTCATGGCGCTGGCGGCAGCGGCGTCAAGGCTGCGGACCGGACTGGCGTCCAGCGCTGCCAAATCGGCTGGCCCGGGCCGGTGTTCGGCGGCTGCCATGACGCCACCGAGGCTAACTACGTGAGCTGTTAGGTCAACCCCGAGGCCCTGAGCCAGGAAGGCCTGGGCGGCAGCGCCCAGCGCCACCCGGGCGGCGGTTTCCCGGGCCGAGGACCGCTCCAAAATGGCTCTGGCATCACTTTGCTGGTATTTGACCATTCCTGGCAGGTCGGCGTGGCCCGGCCTGGGCCGGGTCAGCGCGGCCGCCCGGGCCGAGGTCGGCACCGGCGCCGGATCGGCGCTCATAACCTCTTCCCATTTGGGCCACTCAGAGTTTTCGATCTCAACAGCCAGTGGCGCCCCGGTGGTCACCCCGCGCCAGAGCCCACCAACGACCCGGATCTGGTCTTGTTCAAAGCTCATGCGCTGTCCCCGGCCATAACCCAGGCGCCGCCGGGCCAGGGCTCGGCTTAGATCGTCGGTGGTGAGTTCAACCCCGGCCGGCAGTCCGTCAAGTACGGCCAGCAAAACCGGGCCGTGGGACTCCCCCGCGGTTAGCCATCGCAGCATTAGCCCATTGTCTCACTGCGCTGCGCTGGTCGTGGGTAGGGCCGCGCGCATGGCCGCCAGCGGCGCCAGCCGGCCGGTCATCAGCCTGAACTGTTCGGCCGCCTGATGCAGCAGCATGTCCAGGCCCGTGGCGAGGCGACCGCCACCGTCCTGCCAGGCCTGGGCCAGGGCTGATGGCCAAGGGTCGTAGGCCACGTCGAGCAGAACCCGCCCAGTCAGGTCGGCCCCCGCAAGCTGGCCGGCCAGCGGCGCGGCGGCGCCAGTCGGCAGCGTCGAAATCACCACTGAGGCGGCCCAGTCATGCCGGGCGGTCGAACCGGCAGCCGCCGCCGGGCTGGGCCAGGCTCGAAAGCGCGGCGACAAGCCCATGCGCCCGGCCGCGCTCATCAGAGCCTGGCAACGCGCCGTCGAGCGGACAAAGACCTCAACCGTGGTCAAACCCAGTTCTGCCACGGCGGCCAGGGCCGAGGCGGCCGTCGCCCCACCCCCCAGTAAGGCGGCGCTATCTGCCTGACCTAAAGGGCCGGCGTCGGTCAAAGCCTGAACCATGCCATAGACGTCAGTGTTGGCACCGACCCAGCCAGCCGGCGTCAACAGCACGGTGTTGACTGCGCCAACGGCCTGAGCCAACGGTTCAATGTGATCGAGCAGGCCCAAGACGACCTGTTTGAGCGGCCGGGTCAAGGAAAGCCCGGCCCATTCGGCCCCATCTAGGCCCGCCAGGAAGCCCGCCAAGCCGGCCTGGTCAACATCAAAGGCGTCGTAACGCCAGTTAGCCAGACCCAATTCCCTATAGGCGGCCTGGTGTAGGGCCGGGCTGAGGCTGTGGGCGATCGGGTGGCCCAGCACGGCCGCCCGCATCAGCCCTTGCAGCCGTCCGGTTTGTCCCAATTCGGGTTGGCTTTGATCCAAGCCTGCAGCTTGGCCACCGATTTGTCGTGAGAGGCCTTGTCAACGTTGAATTCGGTGGCGCCGGAGCACAGGTCAACGGTGACGAAAAACATCCACTTGCCTTCATCCGGCTTCAATACCGCTTCGATCGCCTTCTTACCAGGGTTGGATATGGGGCCCTTGGGCAGGCCAACAACCTTGTAGGTGTTGTAGGGGCTGTCGGAGGCCCGCTGGGAGTCGGTGGTCCAAACTGAGCCAAATTCTCCAACGGCGTAGTGCACCGTGGCGTCCGAACCAAGCGGCGTTTTGGCATCAAGTCGGTTCAGGAAGACCCGGGCCGCCTTGGGCCGGTCTTGATCCAAGCGGACTTCCTTCTCCACGATCGAAGCCAGAATGATGGTGTTCTGCCAGTCTTCCTGTGGCACTTTCAGGTCCGTCAGGGTGGTTTTGGTTTTGGAGACCATTTCTTGGAGTAGCGATTGAGGTGTCGAGGCCTCGGAAATGTTGTAGGTGGCAGGGAACAGCCAGCCCTCTACCAGCCCGCCGGCCTCGGCCGGCAGGCCAATCGCGGCTGGGTCGGCGGCCGCTTCGACCTCCTCTAAGGGCACTTCCAGCGCGTCAGCAATAACCTGGTAAACCTGTTCTGCCCTCATCCCTTCGGTCACGGTCAGGCGGGAACTCTCCCGGTTGGCAGGGTCAAGTAGCGCCGCCACGGCATCGGCCGCGGGCATTTGCAGATTCAACTGGTAGGTGCCGGGTTGGATTTCGTTGGACCGCGGGTTGGCGCTAAAAGCCGTAATAAAAGCCTGCTCGGTGGCGACTACGCCCTTGGCTTTGAGCTCAGCGGCCATATCGGATCCGGCAAAACCCCGGCCAATAGTGACCATCACCGTTTCGGAGGAAGGTGGGCCAGGATAGTCCGTGATTTCGACCGGTTTGTCCTCGCCCCGCCACGACCGTGCGATTGGCATGCCAACGGCGTAGATGATGCCGCCCAGCAGCGCCAAGATCAACACGCTGATGGCCGCGGTTAGCCCCTTGTTTCGCTTGGTGCGCTTGACCTGCTTCTTGGCTTCAGCCGCTTCTCGCAGGGCACGGCGCGACGGCACCGCCGGGGCCGGTGGTGCGGCCGGCTCAGCCGGCTCCTCATCACCGAACAGATCCCACTGGTCCATCGATCTGGTCCTCCGCTCCCGCATCGCTGGGCGACAACTTTACCAATTCGTGATCAAGTGCGGCCTGCAAGATCACTACGGCCGCCACTTGGTCGACAACTTCGCGCTGGCGCCTGCCCCGGCGCCCGGCCTGATGAAGCTGCTGATGGGCCTGGATTGTGCTGCCCCGCTCGTCGAAATAGCTCAGGTGGCAGCCCGGCTCCAACAGCCCACCAATTAGCTGACCGATCTGCCTGACGCCCGCCGCCGCCGGACCTTCACGGCCGCTGAGGCCAACCGGTAGCCCCAGCACCAACCGTTCGGCCTGGTGTTGGCTGGCCACTTCGGCCAGCCGGGCCGCCAACTGTTGGTCGTCAAGCTGGCGGCGGTCGAGGGTTTGCAGAGGCATGGCCAGCCGCTTGTCTGGATCTGACAGGGCCAAGCCAACGCGGGCAGCACCCAGGTCAAGACCGATCCAGCGGGCCACTTAGCCGGCCTCAATGATTTGCCCGATGCCGGCCCAGACCTGCTCGAGTCCCTCACCTTGGCTGCCGCCGCCTTGGGCCAGGTCGTCCTTGCCGCCGCCCCCGCCGCCGAGTTGCTGCGAGATTTGCTTGACCAAGTTGCCGGCCTTTAGGCCGCGCTGGCGAGCGGAATCGTTTAGGGCCACAACCACGATGGCCCGGCCGGTTTCAGGGTCAGTGGCGCCTACCGCCACCACTACCGGATCGGCTTCACCGAGGCGTTGACGCACATCAGTGGCCAATGACCTCAGATCATCGCCTGAGGTGCCGTCATCAACTCTGGCCGCCAGCAACCGGATGTCACCAACCTGGACTGCTGTCTTGGCCAGCATCGAAGCCTGGGCCAGAACCTGTTGGCCACGGATGGCGGCTAGTTCCTTGTCGGCTTGTTTGAGGCGGCTGACCAGCTGGCTGACCCTGTCCGTTAGCTCATCTGGGTTGACTTTGAGCAGGTCGGTCAGCTGGGAGACCAGGGCGTGTTCCTTGGCTTGGTAGCTGTAGGCGGAATCTGCCACTAGGCCTTCTAGGCGTCTGATACCCGCACCAATTGACGCCTCGCCCAGTAGCGTCACCCGGCCAATCTGGCCGATCCGCTCAACGTGGGTACCACCGCATAGTTCGACTGACCAGTCCTGGCCAATAGTGACGACTCGGACTTGATCGCCGTACTTTTCGCCAAATAGGGCTTGGGCTCCGATTTGCCGGGCTTTGTCCAGCGACATGATCTGGTGGCCAACTTCAAGATCTTCGGTCAACACCTGGTTGACCTGCTCTTCGATTTGCGCCATGACGCTAGGCGGAACACCGCCGGCCGAGCGGAAGTCGAAACGCAGCCGGCCGGGTGAGTTTTCCGAGCCAGCCTGAGTGGCGGTCGATCCAAGGTGTTCTAGCAGCGACTGGTGGACCATGTGGGTGGCGGTGTGGGCGCGGGCAATGGCCTGCCGCCGCTTGGGGTCGATGCTGGCCAGGCCGGTATCACCGATCGCGGCCGTGCCTTGGGTCAGGCGGCCGCGGTGAACGAACAGATCAGTCACAGGTTTTTGGACATCGTCAACTTCGAAAACAGCGCCTGAGTCCAGTTTGATTGTGCCTTTGTCGGCCAGCTGACCACCGGCTTCGCCGTAGAACGGAGTCAGGTCCAAAATGACCTCAACTTGGGCCGGGGCGCTGGCCGCCGGTACCGGTTGGCCGTCTTCGAGCAGGGCCAGCACTCGAACAGTCGATTCGACCTGGTCATAGCCGGTGAACGTGGTCAAGCCGTGCTGGCCGGCCACTTCTTGGTAAACGGCCGTGCCAGTGTGGCCAGCTTTTTTGGCCGCGGCATCGGCCCTGGCCCGTTCCTTTTGCTCCGCCATGAGCGAAGTGAACTTTTCGTGGTCGACTGATAGGCCCTGGTCAGCCGCAATTTCCAAGGTTAGTTCGATCGGAAACCCGTGGGTGTCATGCAAGGTAAAGGCTTCCGAGCCGGCCAGTTTGGCCGAGCCGCCGGCCTTGGCCTGCGCGATGGCCAAGTCTAGGACAGCGGCGCCGCCGGCCAAGGTGTTCAAAAAGGCTTCTTCTTCACCCAGGACGGCTGCCCTTATCCTGCCCCAGTCCCGCTCCAGTTCCGGGTAGGAGGCTTTCATGGCGTCACGCGAAGTGGTGAATAGTTCCTCGAAGACCGGCCGGCGCAGGCCCAGTAACCGCATCGAGAACAAAGCTCGTCGCAGCAGACGGCGCAGCACATAACCACGCGACTCATTGGACGGCGCCACGCCATCGCCAATCAGCATCAGCCCAGCCCTGACGTGATCCGCCACCACTCGCAGGCGCACATCGGCCTCTGGGTTGGCCCCATAGCGCAAACCGGTCAGGCCTTCGGCGCATTCGATCACCGGGTAGATTTCGTCGATCTCGTAGATGTTGTCTTTGCCTTGCAGCAACATCGCCACACGTTC
>WQXJ01000012.1 GCA_009784895.1 Micrococcales bacterium
GTTCGGGTCACATGCTGGATGCGGCACGCCGTATCCCTGGCAACACTTCAGCCGAAGTCATTGCCCATAGGCCCTGAACAGGCCACAAAAAACAGGCCAAAACCAACGTAACCTCAGTCGCGAGAGGCAACGAGCCCGTCACGGCATACAGGGTCCTGATCTACCATGGCCTCGGCCTCGGCCAAATCGGTGGCCTCGACCAGCAGCAGGCCGGCACGGGGGGCGGCGCCTGTCAATGGTCCGGCCAGCTTGAGCCGACCCTGGTCGAACATCTGGCCCAGCCAGGCCCGGTGGGCTGGCCGGTTCTGCTCCAACTTGGCGGCGTCGTCGCAGTAGCGGTAGATCACGGCGAAGTAGCTCACAGATGCAGCCTACGCCGCCGGTCAATCGACTTGATCGTTTCAATGACGCCTCCAGATCGACTTGACCAATTCAATCAAGGTGGATTGGGTCCACCTGGGGAAACGTCAAGGGCCAATCATCGGGCCGTTCATGTCGATTGGACCGAGTCACACCAGCGTTCAGGTCGATTGGACCGAGTCACACCAGCGTTCATGTCGATTGGACCGAGTCACACCAGCGTTCATATCGATTGGGTGGAGTCACACCAGCGTTCATGTCGATTGGACCGAGTCACACCAGCGTTCATGTCGATTGGACCGAGTCACGCCAGCGTTCATGTCGATTGGGTGGAGTCACACCAGCGTTCAGGTCGATTGGACCGAGTCACACCAGCGTTCATGTCGATTGGGTGGAGTCACACCAGCGTTCAACTCGATCAGGACCTGTCTATTCGACACAGAATCGACCCAGACGGCCCATGGCCGGGCACGGGACCAAGGTGACTGGGCCGCGATAGCGGGCGGGCCGGCATCGGGCGCCTAAGCTAGGTGGCAAGACAAGGGGACCGGATGGAACTAATCGACACCACAGAGATGTACTTGCGCACCATTTACCAGTTGCGCGAGTCAGGTGTGGTGCCGATGCGGGCGAGGATCGCCGAACAGCTGGGCCATTCGGGTCCAACTGTGTCGCAAACTGTGGCCCGGATGGAGCGTGACGGCCTGGTCTGGCTGGGTCAGGACCGGCGCCTGGAGCTGACTGACGACGGTGCCACCAAAGCCATGCGCGTAATGCGTAAACACCGCCTGGCCGAGCGGATGCTAACCGAGATGATTGGCCTGCCTTGGCCCAAGGTCCACGAAGAGGCTTGTCGCTGGGAACACGTTATGAGCCAGGAGGTCGAGCGGCGACTGGTGACGATCCTGCCGCCACCGTTTGTTTCGCCCTTTGGCCTACCGATTCCCGGTCTGGTTGAGCTTGGCGTTGAACCCGTCGCCGCCAGCTCTGGCTGGGAAGTCAATTCGGTGGCGCGCCTGCTTGAGCCGCCCGCCACGGCTGGGCCGCTGGAGGTCCGGCTGGTCATGATTGGCGAAGTGCCGCAGGCTGAATCAGTGTTGCTTGAAAGCTTCGAGGCAGCTGGGTTGTCGCTGGGTTCTGCGGTTGTGATCTGGCCGGACCCAGACGGCGGGTTTGGTATTGGCCTGCCCGATGACGGTCCTTCGGTCCGGCTGACGCCTGTGGAGGGCCGCCACGTGCTGGTCAGCGATAGTTGACGAATTGCAGAGCGGCCTCGAAGTCTTGTTCCTTGACCAGCGCGATTACCGCTTGCAGGTCGTCGCGTGACTTCGAGGTGACGCGCAATTCGTCGCCCTGAATCTGGGTCTTGACTCCGCGCGGTCCTTCGTCGCGGATGGCTTTGGCGATCTTCTTGGCCAACTCGGTGCTGAGACCCTGCTTCAACCTGGCCTCGATTCGGGTTTCCTTGCCGCTGACCCGCGGTTCAGCCGCATCGAGCGCCTTGAGTGAGACGCCGCGCCTGACCAGTTTGGTTTCGAAGACATCCAGCACGGCCTTGACCCGGTCCTCAGCGTTGGCCGCCATTACGATCATGTCCTGGCCTGACCAGGCGATCGAGGCGCCGGTGTTCTTGAAGTCGTAGCGTTGGCGGATCTCTTTGGCCGCCTGGTTCAAGGCGTTGTCGACCTCCTGGTGGTCAACCTTGGAGACAATGTCAAACGAATTATCCTGAGCCATGGCCACCATTGTGGCACTTGACGGCTTCAGCCCGGGTCAGGCGTCAGGGGCCATCCTTGGCACACGAACCGGTACGGACTCGAGTCACCTAAGTCGGTTGGCCCGGCGCCATTGGCTGCGCCGGCGCCGGAGCTTGGTAGCCGGCCTGGCCCAAGCTCTGCCGTTGGGCGGCATCCTGGGCCGATTGCGGCGTGGCCGCATCACCCTGCCCAATTGGCTCAATCATGGCGGCGGTGCCATAGCAGCACAGCTCAGTCCAGGTATCGCCAATCGACGAGGCGCTGTAACGCAAGGCGATCACCGCATTGGCGTTGCGCCGGACGGCCTCTTCAACCATCCGGTTGGTCGCTTCCATCCGGGCCTGGAACAGGTTTTCAGTCATACCTTTGAGTTCTCCGCCAGCCATCGACTTGAAACCGGCTCCCATTTGGGAAAAGACGTTTCGCGACCGGACGGTGACCCCCATCACCTCACCTAACACTGCGGTTACCCGGTAGCCGGGGATGTCGTTCATCGTGACGATCAGCATGGCTGCTCCTCGAATGGTCTTAGTTGGTCTTGTGGCCTTTGGGGCAGCGAAAACTGATTTCCCTCAGGGTTGATCTCATTGTAAAGTTGCCTGGCGTCCGCGACACTGACATCAGTGAGGTGGATGTCCGGCGGGTTGCCCGAGAGGCCAATGGGATCTGACTGTAAATCAGACGCGGAATCGCTTCGGGAGTTCGAATCTCTCACCCGCCACCAGGGCAAACATGCCCAAGACCTGCATCTTCACTTCTAGGCCCCGTTTCGGGGCGTGGTCGCTAGTGTACTCGGTTAGACTTGATTTGACGCTGCATCTTGCATGTATGTTGCACGCATCTTGCACGCCGGGAAGGGGCTTCGATGGGCAAACGTACTTGGGGGCGGGTCAGGAAGCTGCCATCAGGGAAGTGGCAAGCCGGATTCGCCCTACCTAAGGGGTACACATACAGCCTGGAAGACGGTAAAACCTACCAAGTCCCGCCTGGCAGGGTCTACCACGGACCAATGACCTATGACACCAAGGACGCTGCGGATGCGTGGCTGTCCAAGACGCGGACCGCCCTTGGCGACAGCACCTGGATCCCACCAGACGCGCCCAAGACCGAGCCGGCAAGGGTTTGGACGTTCGCCGAGTGGGCAGGCGAGGTAATGAAGGCAAAGCGCGCGAAGCTCAAACCCAAGACCTTGGCAGATTATGAGCGCTGGCTGGACAAGTACCTAATGCCGGCTTTCGGAGGTGTGCCCTTGGGGCAGATAACTCCGGACATGGTGACTGAATGGCACTCTGGCTTGGCACCAGATCACCCGGAGAGGCACACCGGCGAGACCCTGCGTGCCTCGGTCTATCGGTTGCTGTCCAGCATCATGAACCAAGCGGTCAAAGCTAAACCACCGCTACTCGAAGACAACCCCTGCCAGATTGACAGTGCGGCGGATCCACCGGAGCCAGAGTTGAGGGACCTTCCAACGCCCCGTGAAATCGCCAACGCAGCGGACGCGATGCCGGAGGCGTACCGGCTCACTGTTCTATTGGCCGCCTACTGCGCGTTGCGTAGTGGTGAGGTCCGCGCGCTTCAACGACGGGACATCGACCTTCGCGGGAAACAGGCTTGGCTACGTGTGAGGCGAAACAAGGTCGGCCAGGTGGTTGGTACACCAAAGACAAGGACTGGACGCCGGACGGTGCCAATTCCAAGCGGCCTTGTGCCAGTGGTGAAGGCTCACTTGGCGGACAATGTCGAGGCCCCGGGCGATGCCTGGCTGTTTGAGGGACCACGCGGCGGGCCGCTCGCAGAAAGCACCTTCAACACGTACTGGCGCGAGGCACGCGGAAAGGCCGGGATTGGGCCCGGTGACCGTGACGATGAAGATCCCGGCGTAGACTTCCACTCCCTGCGCCGCTGGTGGGCCACCTATGCCCAGGTAGAGGCCGGCGCCACTGACCGGCAAGTCATGGAACAGCTCGGGCAGACCAGTCTTGCTGTGGTGAAGCGGTACGTGAGAGACGTTGAGGCGAAGCGGCACGAGATTTCGGAGGCTGTCGCCGGCCTGCTCGAAGACGCAGCGCCGGACCGAGAGACCTCGGTCTAGGTGGTTCGAGCGCCGGCAGGCAGTGAAAATACCCAGGCTGGTACAAGACTGTAGACATCGGCCAATGGCCCGCCCGTGACCCCGTTCAATCACGCCGCGCCCAGGGTTGGGGCGGGGCCGGGCTTTGCATATGCCGTGCGTAACCTGGGCCGGTCTGACCGAGTGGCGTAGCGGACCCGTGCCACCCACCGGGCAATTGGACGTTTTTGTCTGAGGTCTACAGTTCGGAGGCCCCTTAGAATTGGGCATCTGCGGCTTCAGGGCATTGCCGACACGCTGGACGGCAATAGATAGGAGCGGACGATACCGTCCAATGGTAGTCTCAATGTAATCGCCTTGAAGGGCGCTTCCAAGACCGCAGACCGAGGAAGACGAAGGTCTGCGATGCCAAAAAACGGCAGCTTGCCTACCTACCTATCAGTGGATCAGTTCGCCTATGAGACTGACACATGCACTAAAACAGTGCGCCGGCAAATACGAAAAGGCACCATTCCGGCCAAACGTTTCGGTGATCGAATTCTAATCCCCCGGTCTGCCCTCGATAACCTGCCTGATGTTCCCAATGCGGGCACCTATTCAAGGCGGGTGGCATGACTAATGGGCGAAAAGAAAGTGGCCGCCCTTTCGGACGGCCACAATCATAACCACGTAGTCGGAAAGTCGGAACCCAACCAGACCAAAACAATTCTACCCGACGGTGCAGACATTGGCGAGGAATTCCTGGCTAGTGTCCGTGCAAACGGTGATGCAATAGCCGCGAAGGAACGCAAGAGAGCGTCGATAACCCTGGACCAGATGCAACGGGATATGTACCCGCTGCGGGCACCAAAACCGACGTTGACGCGGGCACAAAGATGGCTTGAAGACGTTGGAAAACTGCCCCCCGAATCGGTGCGCCGGCAGATGGCGCTGGTCTTGGTTGAGGCGGATAGGTGGTCGGTTGAGGTGATTGGCTGCGCCTTGCAGGTTGAACCCCGAATAAGGCAGGTGGCAGCATGAGCGGCGCTGCGCCATTCCGTTTGGTGACCTGCCTCAACCGGTGCCCTTTGCGGTGGTGTGGTTGGCAGTGTTGGCAGGCATGCCACCGGGTGAATTGTCGGCATCGGCGGTGCGGGCCATGACCGGGCAACTGGGCCCGGATCCCAGGTTTGATGAACCGGCCCTGTTCGATGGCCCGGACGATCCCGGCCCGTTGGATGCTGGCGTCGAGGGTCTTGTCGAGCTGGCCAGAGACGCCGACCAAGAGTCGGACGGAACCCACCAGGCCGTGAACCTCATACATCGAACCGGGCGCGGGGCTGCCCTGCTGAACGATGTAGAGGCGTTTCTTGCCAGCTATGTCGCCTACCCCAGCGCCGCGGCCAAAGTCGCGCACACGCTTTGGATCGCTCACACCTGGCTAATGGACCGGTGGGAGTCAACGCCCCGGATCGCGTTTCTCTCACCAGAGCCGGGGTCAGGAAAGACCAGGGCGTTAGAGGTGACAGAGCCACTAGTGCCCCGTGCCGTTTTGGCTGTCAACTGCACGCCCGCCTACCTGTTCCGCAAGGTATCGGATCCGGCGGGGCCGCCAACCCTGCTATATGACGAAATAGACACGGTCTTTGGCCCCAAAGCCAAGGACAACGAGGACGTCCGCGCCATGCTGAACTCAGGGCATCGACGCGGCGCCACTGCTGGCCGGTGTGTGGTACGCGGCGTCAAAGTTGAGACTGAAGAGCTGCCCGCCTATTGTGCTGTCGCCCTGGCTGGAATCGGCAACCTGCCAGACACCATCACGGCCAGATCAATCGTGGTCAAGATGCGCAGACGTGCGCGTGGCGAGGTTATCAAACCATGGCGGCAAAGACTGACCAGCGAGCCCGCCACAAACCTGGCGGTCCGGCTTTTGGAATGGGTCGAGACAATCCCAGCGGTCATTGAGGATTGGCCAGTCATGCCGCTTGGGGTCGAGGATCGTAACGCCGACATATGGGAAGCGCTCCTAGCGGTGGCCGATTTCGCCGGAGGTGACTGGCCAGATCGTGCCCGCGCGGCGGCCGTGACTCTGGTGGCGGAATCGGGCGACGACAGGCTGACCCTTGGCGTGACCCTGTTACGGGATTTGCAGACGGTTTTCGCCGGCCGTGACAGGTTGCCAACCGAGACCATCCTTAACGGCCTCTTGGCCATAGAGGAATCACCTTGGAGTGACCTACGGGGCAAGCCGCTCGATTCCCGCAAACTGGCCGTGTTGCTGCGCCGGTTTGAGGTGAAGCCGGGTAAACACCGGGACGGCGAATCGACTTTCCGAGGCTATTTGGCGGCCGACCTCAAAGACCCTTGGTCGAGGTACCTTCCCCCGTTACCTGGAAAGACCGGAACGGACGGAACAAGTGGAACGGACCAGGTCAACAGCCCGGTATCTGTTCCACACGACGGCCGTGCTCCGGATCGGGCGCCACAAGACGCCGGTCCATGTTCCACCAACGTACCCGGAACAGTCGAACCATGTGGCACAGCCGGCGAGACCGTCACCAGCACTGTTCCAGGCGATCCGCCTGTTCCGCCATCTGGCGGTCACGGGCAGGCGAGCCCGGCGGGTCAACAATCCGGGGCATCTCTGGCCGGGCAGT
Organism: Micrococcales bacterium; assembly: GCA_009784895.1. Lineage (NCBI taxonomy): Bacteria > Bacillati > Actinomycetota > Actinomycetes > Micrococcales > Micrococcales bacterium. Next base: position 6,828 of record WQXJ01000012.1, read on the forward strand.
GCGTCGACTGCGGTAACCCCCTAGACCGCGCCCTAATTGATGCCGGTGAGACAACGCATGCGGCTTGCATTCCGGGCAGCAACCAACTAGCGAACCAGTAAGCGGACCACGAACACTAATCAATGGAAGGACAACGTCAATGTACGATCCAAACGCAATAGAGCATGACCCGCCCCAACTAAACCGGTCGCATCTAGAAAAAATGACCCCGGAACAAATCATGGACGCCCACGAATGCGGCCAATTCCGGGATCTCATGGAAGGGGCGGAATCGGAAACGACCGTCTCAAAACCAACAGGCGGGATTACCGCTCAAACACCAGAGGCTCTATTCCAGGGTGGCGGCGACGTTGGGGCGCAAAGCGACTCGATAATGCAACAACTCACCAAAACAGACCTTGAAAGCATGACCCCGGAACAAATCATGGACGCCCACAGCAAAGGGCTGTTACGTGACCTGACAGGCAGCTAACAGGGGCACACCAGCAAAGCACTAACAATCCCAGGAACACAGGAGACACGATTATGGTCAATATTCCTATTTCAGACAACTACAGGCGATTCAGCAAAGCGGCCTCAGCTGCTGGGGTCGAATTGTCGGCAGAACTCGCCGAGACCGTCAAGTTCGCCCACCAGGTTTATCGTCGGGCGGGCCGTGACTTGAAGGCATCAAAAAGTAGTGCCGTAGGCGCATATCTTGAGGCGTGCCGTCAGTGCCCAGACCAGCCGATTAGCCACCAGCCGCTACAAGAAGCCGTGTTGCAGGCCGCAGCTGAACAGTACGCCGAGTCAGCGGCATGGCGCGCCTGGACAGCCGTCAAAGAGACCGCTACCCAAGAGTTCGACAAAATAACCGAGGTCTGGCGCCCCGGTTTTCGCAAGTTGGCAACCACCCTGACCAAAACGATGACCGCCCTGGCACTGCCGGACCTTGACGAACGGCACATGGCACAAGTCCTATCGCAAGGTGGCCGTGCCGCCGCAGCGTGGAACGAAGCCCACGAAGCGGCGGCCCAGCTTGAAATGGTTGGCCTGGCTTGGATGGCCCTAGCCGAATTCGTTGGACGCGAAGCCGAGGCCGCCCAAAACTGGAACCTATACGGCATGCCGCGCGAACGCATGGTCAAAGTCAAGTACCTGCCGCTGTGGGGAGTAGACGCTCCCACTGAAACGTGGGACGCAGCAGTCAGAGCCGCTAACAAAGCCAACCGACGGGTCGGCGTTGATGAACTGGCCGGGGCCGGCGCGACGTTGAAGCTAGCGACTTGGGCCGAATATGAGGCCCGCGCCCGCGACTACATTTACCCACCGACAGAAGACACGAAAGACGTGGCCTGACCCCGCGCACCTGCGATAGGCGTCATTGGCTCCTAACTCAGGGCCAGTGGCGCCTATCGGCGCGTAGGATCAAATCGTGCGAAAGGCCCCGGCATGCGCCCAATCCTCGCCCATCCCAGAGCCACCAATGGTTCAAGTTGCCTACTACAACTACGGCGACCCGGTGCCGGACGTTCGCCGCTACACCGGGGAAGGCTGGGTCTACTACTGGACGCTACCTTTCCCGCCCAGGGTTGGGATGCGAGTGATAGTGCCAGCCGTAGGCGCGCGAAAAGCTGCCGTGATAGTCGGTATCGGACCCCCCGCGCGTGACCTGAGAGGAATCAAAATTCAAAGACCCAAAAGGGGTCAAATTTCAGAGACCGTTGACACCTCCAAGCGGAAAAGACACAAGCGCGCCTAGGACTACCGGCGCCAAAAGCTCACCGAGTATCCCGGGTCGGCGTCTGGCGCTTAGACAGATCGCAGACCGCCCCGTGGATCCTTGCGCGCGACGGTATGAGCCTTAGCCCGATCTGCCTTCAACCGGCGGACCTCGCCCCGCTCGGTAGCCTCGCCAGCCCGCTCAGTTTCGATACGCAACCGCATTAGCGCCAACGGGGACAACCCAAGCCTGTCTTCCAACTGGCGACACTCAGACTGTGCCGACATGTCACCACTCTCAGCCCGCAACAGCAGCCGACAATACCTAGCCACCACCCGCTCAGACCCGGACTCCAGCCACAACACGGCCTGGGGGCGAGCCCAAAGCTCACGCCAAACGGCTAGCTCTGCTTCTAAGCGCTCATCGGCCACCATCTGCGCCCGGTCAACCTTCAACTGGTGACGGTTCACCGCCGCCTGGGCACTCGCCTTAGCCCGACCCTGGGCGGCGGCCAGCTTCCCATCCAACGCGGCCTGCCGGTCCAACATCACCTGTAACTCGGCCTGGGCCCGTGCCCCAGGGCCCAACGGCCAGGGCGGCGGTTCAGGCAGCCGATCATTAGCCCCCAACACGCGGAACGGGTATCGGGCAGCGTTACGACTACGCGCCCTTAGCGACGGATGCTTTGGAGCAGGACCAGGCATAACGAACCACCTTCAAGGCTCTGGTCTGCGTTCCGATTCTACCAACCGGGACGCCGCGACCGGTGATAGTGGCACGGTCAAACCGGCCTGGGGAACTTTGGCGCCACTTTTTCTACCTCACCCGCGGTCCTATAGGGCGCGGTTTTTTGGGGGGTGCCCCCCTATTGGGGGTGGGGGGTGGTTAGTGGCGTAGTGTGCCGTGTGTTGCTGCGGTTTTCCGGTCGTGGCATGGTTTGCAGAGGCCTTGCCCGTGTTCGGGTGCGTTTGGGTTTTTTCCGGCGCGTTTCAGTTCGTCGCGTTCGAGTGGTGCGTGATCTGCGATTGTTGAGCGTTGTCCGCATTGGCCTTTGTGTGGGCACCAGGGGGCGGCGCATTGGCAGTAGGGGTCGCGTGCGAGAACTTGTTGCCTGAAATTCTTGTGGCCGCGTGTCTTGTATTCGCGGTTGCGGGGGCGTGATGGTGTGGGGTTGGTGTGAGTGCAGTCGGGGCAGTGTCCTGGTTTGTCGGCGAGGTTGGGGCAGTGTGGGTTGCGGCAGGGGTAGGTGGCGGGTGGGGTCATGGGTGGGCCTGGGTGAGGGTGTGGGCCTTGTTGCGGATGGCTTGTTGTGCTTTGTTGGTGTGGTCTTTGTCGGTGCAGTCTAGGCAGGCCCAGGCGACTAGGTAGATGGTGGGGTCACGTGGGAGGTAGTGCCATGTGGTCTGTCCGTGGGGGTGGCCTGGTGGGGGTGGGGCTGGCCCCTACTCCTGGGGGCCGGGGGTTGTCTGTTGGTGCGTGTGGTTGGTTGCTGCTGGTCTCTTTGGTAGTTGCTGCTGGTCTCTTTGGTAGTTGCTGCTGGCCCTGGGGGTGTGTGGGTCTGCCTACCAGGGCAGGGCCTTAGGTGCTGGGAAGGGTAGGCCCCCAGGGTGGGTTGGTGTCCCGCGCCCTGGGGGCCTGTGTCTGTGGTGCGTGTTAGACCGCTACCAGGTCCGACACGTGGGCCCCGATGGCGTCGGCCACGCGCCACAGCTCGCTAATCCCAAAGTCGGAGTGGCCGGCAAGTTTCCGGGACAAGGTCACGCAGGGGATACCTGTCTTTTCGGCAACCTGGCGGCGTGACAAGCCGCTTGCCCGGAGCGCGTCGCGTGTCTTGCCGGCGATCACGGCTCTCAGGGCTGGGGCGTCGAGGTTGGCGGGTGACTTGTGTTTGCGCGCCTTGGCTGCGCGGGCCCTCAGTTCGGCCCGTGTGGCGGTGATAAGCAGCGTGATTGCGTTGTCGGTCTCCGAGTCAATGTTGCTGTTATCCAACAAGCAAACCAACGCCTCTTGTAGGGCGTTGAGTTGACCGGCGTCCAGGTCAATAGTGGCGACGGTTGGCCCGGATTCGTAATCGCCTGAGTCGAGGTGGGCTTCCTCCATGGTCGACCAGTTGAGGCCGAATTGATTGCAGATCTGTTCCTTGTCGCCCGGTCCCATCATGTCATCAGGGCTCCACCATTCGGCTTGGTTGGCGAGGAGGCGCGACGCTGAGTCATTGTCAATTAGGAGGATATCCGCCAACCATTTCGGGGTGATTGGTTTGCCCATTAGTTTGGTCGCATATTTGAGGTTGGCTGTGAATAGGTGGTCTCGCCAGTAGTAGTCGGTGCTATTGGGACGTGTGCCCCTCACTTGGTCGGTTTGCGGTGCCAACGCGGTGCCGGTCATGACATGGCCCCCACGGTGTCGAGGGACCGGACCCATGCAGACAGGTCATCGGCGAGGATCAGGTATCTGCCGGATTTGCCGGTGCTGCTTGGCTGATGCACGCACGGCAGGGGTGGCCAGCCTGTCTCGGTGTTGACTGCCCCAGCCCGGTAGGCGTGGCAAGCGCGGCGGATGGTGGAGACGCTGAGGCAAGTGGCGGTGGCAGCACCTGGCAGGGTGTAAGAAATCTGGCTTAGATTGGTCTTTGTGTTGGTCATGGGTTCTGTCCTTTGCTTGGTTGGTTGACTGCCCAGGTGTCGGGCGCAGCATTGACCGCCTCGCCCGCGAGCAAGTAGTCGGGATCCACTCCCAGGGCGTGGCCGATGCTCTCCAGCTCGTTTGTGTCAAATGGCCGCAGCGCTCGCAGCTTGTATGACAGCGATGCCTTTGGCAGTCCGGTAGCGGCGGCCAGCCCTCCAAGTGAGCGGCTGGCGTGGGCCATGGCTTCATTGACGCGGCGGGCCACTGCCTGCCGTAGCGTCTCGGTGGGGGTTGTAGTTGCGGTGGTCATATGGGTTTCCTTCCAGAGTTGTAGGGGTTGGTTTCCTCGGGTGGTTACCTACGCCGGCCACGATGGGGGTTTTCGGTCTGTGAGTACTCTTGGATTGTCGCCACAGCGCTTGCTGCCGAATCGGCGAGGACGCTGAGGCATTGACCCGGTTGCGGGCCTGACAGCAGGTTCCCAGGTGTTGTGTCGGGCGGGACATGGCCGGGTTAGGATAAGTATTGCGGGCGTCGATTCTGGCTCCTTGGCTTCTGTTAGTTTTGCACGTACATTGCACGGGCGGGGGCCCTAGGGCCTTGACCTGGTGGCCGTGGCTGACTGTAAATCAGACGCGGAATCGCTTCGGGAGTTCGAATCTCTCACCCGCCACCAGGAGGAGGGCCGAGCGAAAGACAGCTCGGTGGCGGCTAGTCTCCCATGCGATTGAAGGCATTTCGCACCTTGATCACGATGCTGGGCGCGACGGTGGCGATCGACGCGCACGCGCTGAGGGCGCCAAGACCACTTTTCCCAGACAGAGTGAGCCACACGAAGGCCACCAAAAATGCGAAAGGCACCAGTCCCTGCAAGACAGTCATAATCAAGAACGCCAGGGACGTTGCCTTGGATTCTAGTGCCTGGCCAGCGATGCGGGACGCCAGGTCGCTCTCGGCCATGCGCAGAATCCTGTCCGCGCTACCAGGTAATGCGTGATCGTAGGCCGCAAAGTCTTCGGGCGGAGGCAGCGGGCCAGATCGGAAAACCTCTGCCGTTGCGTGCTGGACCACTAGGCCTGGGTGGGTTCCCGCCTCATCGCTGTCCTCATCGACTCGCCCACCTGCTGCCAAGAGTCCCTCGTCAGGTTGTTTCTTCGGCTGTTGGGTCCTGCCTGCGTGTCGCGGAACGTCTGGAATGTGGTCTCCGGGTCCGTCGCCATCTGGGCGCTCGCCTTGAGTGCTCGCTGGATCGCTTGGCCGGTGCTCATGTGTCAATTCTATTCCTCTGTGGTTCTACTGTGCCATTCGATGCGTTCCGCTGGGGCTATCTGGGGCCGGTAATGGTCCAACCGTATTCTCCGACGACGCGGCCACGCGTCAAGCTGCCCTGTCTCTCCACATCTTGAACAGCCGGGCTGTTAGGTCGGACTGTCTTGCATATCTGCCGTTGGCATATGCCTCCAATGCCACACCTCAGAGGAAGAAGTCGCGGTGTCAGCATCGAGCCGTGACTTCCTGCCGTCCTCGGGGACTGGCGGGATTTTTTCACTTTGGAGTCTTGCCTGACACAGCTGACCCGGTTTGCTGCTGCGCCTGGCACACTCAATCCCGATGACTGTTTGGGGAGTCAATCAAAGCCAGAGTGACCTGGGCGTTTACCAGGGCGATTGTGCAAAACGTGGCAACGAGTCTCAGGCTGTGTGCCAGGCGCAACAACCAACGCCGGGCAGCCAGGTAGCTGGCTGACTGGTTTGAGGCTTGGCCAGGGGCCAACGTTTTCCGCGGCATGGCAAGGTCGTGTACTCTCTGGGAGGCTGCCCCGATAGCTCAGTCGGCAGAGCGTCTCCATGGTAAGGAGAAGGTCAAGGGTTCGATTCCCTTTCGGGGCTCCACGCGCGTCAGCGCACCGGGCGGGGTAGCTCAGACGGTTAGAGCGCACGACTCATAATCGTGAGGTCGGGGGTTCGATCCCCCCTCCCGCTACCAGGGGGCCTGCCAACCAGCAGGCGGCGAACAGAAGGAGAGCAGAGACATGGCCAGCAAAACGGCGGATGTGCGTCCCAAGATCACCCTTGCATGCACCAACTGCAAAGAGCGCAATTACATCACCAAAAAGAATCGCCGCAACAACCCGGACAGAATGTCGATCAACAAATTCTGCCCGCGCTGTGGCCGCCACACTGAGCACCGCGAGACTCGCTAGCCTTGTCGCCTAACCGCGACTTTGTTGGCCGGGTCTACCGCTCGGATGAGCCCTACCTTGTAGGCCGCGAAAAGCTACGCGAATTCGCCACCGCCGTCGGCATCAAGCACCAGGCTTGTCACAATGTCGCGGCTGCCCAGGCCTTGGGTTACCCAGACATCATTGCCGCCCCGACCTTTGCCGTGGTGGTAGCCCAACGGGCCGAGGCCCAATACGTTGGCGACCCGGCCGCCGGCATCGACTTTGACCGGGTGGTGCACGCCGAAGAAGCCTTCAGCCACAACCGGCCAATCGTGGCCGGTGACGAGCTCAGTACAGCCCTAGAAGTGGTCTCCCTGACCGAGCGGGCCGGCTTGGCCACCATCACCACACAGGTAGACATCACCGATTCGTCCGGTGCCCCAGTAGCCCAGGTGAAATCGGTTTTGGCGCTAGGGGGCGCCCGATGACGGCTCCCGGAGGCGGCATTGGACCTCGCCTTGGCCAGGTGCGGCCCCAGGTGGGCGACAACCTCGGTCCGCTCCTAGTCCAGGTTTCGCGGGCTGACCTGGTCCGTTACGCCGGTGCCAGCGGCGACTTCAATCCGATTCACTTCTCAGACGCCGCCGCCGAGGCGGCCGGTCTTCCCAGTGTCATTGCCCACGGCATGTTCACAATGGGCGCTGCCATTGACCTGGTGGTTGACTGGCTGGGCGACCCGGGTCGCATCTGCGCCTACAACGTCCGTTTCGCCCGCCCGGTACCGGTGCCACCGACTGGTTCGGTCAGCCTTGAGGTATCCGGTCGCATTCGCGCCGTCAATGAAGACACAGCCGAGCTGGTCATAAGCGTGCAACTGGGCGGAACTAGGCTGTTGGGCAAGGCCAGCGCCACTGTGCGTCTGGCACCGGCCGCCTAGCTGATGGCAAGCGGCTAGAGCCAGTCCCAACGACCGGCCAGATCCGGAGGAGTGAGCGTTGACAGCAGAAGTCTCGCGGGCTCGTCTCGGTGTGCTGGCCCTGTTCTTCGCCAATGGCCTGCTCGTCGCCACCGACGCCTCGCGTCTGTGGCTGATCCGCGACCTGCTCAATGCCACCCCTACCCGCATGGGTTTACTGTTGCTAATCAGCTCGGTGGGCGCGGTCTGTTTCATGCCGCTGACCGGCACGGCTTTGACATATCTGTCAAAGCCAACCTTTATTCGCCTGGTTGGCGCGGTCACGGTCGTGGCCCTGCTAGGCATTGGCTTTGGAGCCATGGCTCACTCGACCCCAGCCGTGGCCATCAGCCTCTTCATCTTTGGCGCTGGTGTGGGCCCAATGGACGTGGCCATGAATGTGGCCGGGACCGAGGTGGAGCGGGAAATGGGTCGTACCGCCATGCCCCAGTTCCACGCTGCCTTTTCGCTGGGCACGGTCGCCGCGGCCCTGATTGGGGCTGGCTTGTCGCGTCTGGGCCTGGCTTTGATAGTTCACTTTGCTGGCGCCTGTCTGGTTGTGACGGCTTTGCTGCTTTGGGGTTGCGCCGGGTTGATGGGCAAGTTCGAACGGCACCGGAGCGTCAAGCAAACCAGGCGGGCTCGCCTTCGGGTAGCGCTGGCCGCCTGGACCGAGCGCCGCACCTTGTTGATTGGTCTGGTGGTGCTGGCAGCCGGACTGACTGAAGGCGGCGCTAATGACTGGCTGATCTTGGGCATTGGCCAGGACTTCGTTGTGGCCGAGCCTATTGGCATTGCCGGATTGGCCATTTTCCTGGCCTTTATGACGTCGATGAGGATCCTTGGTGCCCGCCTGGTTGATCGGTATGGCCGGGTGGTGGTCCAGCGGCTTTCGGTCTCCCTGGCCGTCATTGGCCTGTTGGCCTACACTCTGGCTCCCCATTTGGCCTGCGTCATGGCCGGGGCGGCCATTTGGGGACTCGGCTCGGCCATGGGTTTCCCGCTGGGACTCAGCGCCGCCGCCGACGACCCGCTCAAAGCCGCTGCCCGCACCTCGGCCGTAGCCACAATTGGCTACACAGCCTTTATCGCCGGCCCAGCCCTGCTGGGATTGTTGGCCAGCCATGTTGGCTACCGCCTGGCCCTGCTAGTGATCTTGTTGCCGGCTACCTGGGCGCTGGCGCTGGCCGGCGTGTTGCGTCCACCGCCTCAAGACGGGGACTTGGATAGGGTGGCAACGTGATGAAGTTGGCGCCAGCCGGTCGAGCCAATCCCGGTTTGCCGCGCCCCGAGCTGGCTGACTTGACCACCATGCGGGTAGGCGGTCCGGTCCAGCTGGTCGACGCCCACAGCGAAGGCGAGCTGATCGAGGCGCTGCATCTAGCCGGCCCTAGTGCCCTGGTGCTAGGCGGCGGCTCCAATGTGGTCGGAGCCAGCCAGCTGGCCGATCTGACCGTCATCCGTGACCGGCGCACCACTATCAACGTTGAACAAGACGCCAACTCCGTCACCATCATTGCCCAAGCCGGCGGCAGCTGGGATCACCTGGTGGCGCTGGCGGCTGACCTGGGCTGGAGTGGCTTTGAGGCCCTGTCTGGTATTCCCGGTTCGGTTGGGGCGACTCCAGTGCAAAACGTTGGCGCCTATGGCCACGAGGTGGCCGAGCTAATCGAGGCCGTTCTGGTCTACGACCGCCTGTTTGACCGAGTCGAAGAACTGCCAAAACCCCGCCTCGGTTTTGGTTACCGGGATTCGGCTCTGAAACGTTCAATTGGCCGCTTTGGCCACAGCCCCAGCCAGGTGGTGCTCGAGGTCAGATTCCACGTCAAAAGGGGGGCCGAATCAGCTCCAATCGCCTACAGCGAACTGGCCCAAAGCTTGGACGTGCCCATGGGCACGCAGGTGCCAGCCGGCCACGTCCGCCAAGCCGTTCTGGAACTGCGCCGCTCAAAGGGCATGGTGCTTGAGATCGGTGACCAAGACACCTGGTCAGCCGGCTCGTTTTTCACCAACCCGGTGTTGGGTCTAACCCAGGCCAAGGCGCTGCCGGCCGGGGCTCCCAGCTTCCCCGCCGGCCAGGACGCTAACGGACAAGCCCTGGTCAAGACCTCGGCCGCCTGGTTGATTAGCCGGGCTGGGATAGCCAAAGGTTGGGGCCTGGTCCCGCGGGCGACCACCTCCACCAAACACGTTTTGGCCTTGACCAACCGAGGTGGTGCCACCGGCGAGGACATTTTCGAACTGGCCAAAGCCATCCAAACTAGGGTGAAAGAGCTTTTTGAAATTGACCTGGTGCCAGAGCCGGTCTTAGTCGGCTTCGATGCGTGACCTGGCCCTATTACCTAAGGCCCATCTCCATCTCCATTTCACAGGGTCAATGCGCCTGGCCACCGCCCGCCAGCTGGCGGCTGAGCAAGGTATCCGGCTGCCGCGCAATCTGGGCGCCAGCCAGGGGTTGCACCTGGCGCCGGATGAGCGCGGCTGGTTTCGTTTCCAACGCCTCTACGACGCCGCCCGCAAGGCTGTCACCAGTGAAGGAGCTCTGCGCCGAATAGTGCGCGAGGCCGCCCAAGACGACGCGGCCGAAGGCTCAGGCCGGCTGGAGCTGCAGATTGACCCGACCACTTACGGCCAGTTCATTGGTGGGATAACGCCGGCCCTGGAAATCGTGATTGACGAGGCCGCCGCCGCCAGCGCCGCCACTGGTGTCGAAGTCGCCCTGGTTGTGGCTGCCTCGCGCCTGCGCCATCCGCTCGAAGCGCGGACGTTGGCCCGCCTGGCTGTCCGGCACGCCGGTTCTGGGCCAGGCGAGGTGGTTGGCTTTGGCCTGTCGAATGACGAGCGCCGCGGTGCCACGGCCGAATTTGCCCCGGCTTTTGCTATTGCCCGGCGAGCCGGGCTGATCGGGGTGCCACATGGCGGGGAGTTCTTGGGCGCCAGCCATGTCATGACGGTCCTGCACCACCTAAAGCCGCGGCGCATTGGGCACGGCGTGCGGGCCAGCGAGGATCCTCAGGTCTTGGAGGCGCTGGCTCAGGCCGGTGTGGCCTTAGAGATGTGTCCAACTTCCAATGTCGCCCTGGGCGTTTACGCCAGCGCCAGCCAGGTGCCGCTGCGCCAAATCGTCGCGGCCGGCATCACCGTGGCCCTGGGCGCAGACGACCCCCTAATCACCCGCTCGCGCCTAGTCGACCAGTACCGTCTGGCCCGCCACGCCTTCGCTATGACCGATGCCGAACTGGCGGAGTTGGCCAGAGGCTCGATCAGAGCTTCTGAGGCAGGGGAGACGACCCGGCGCCGGCTCCTGCAAGGGGTCGACGCCTGGTTGTCCAGTGCCGGTCCGGGCCACCGGAGCGGCTAGTCGGGCTACCCCCGACTAGCCGCAACGGGCAGCGCTTGTTTGGCGCCTATTTGGCTTCGCTCAGCAGTTCCTGAACGCGGCCGACGCCTTCGACCAGGTCGTCGTCACCCAGCGCGCAGGACAGCCGCACATAGCCACTGGGGCCAAAGGCCTCGCCTGGCACCACGGCCACCTCAACCTTGTCCAAGATGAGCTCGGCCAGCTCGGCGCTAGTGGCCGGGCGGACGCCGCGGATTGACTTGCCCAGCAAACCCTGTACGGACGGGTAGGCGTAGAAGGCGCCCTTCGGCATCGGGCAATACAGGCCGTCGATTTGACGCAACATCGACACCATGGTCTGGCGGCGGCGGTCAAAAGCCACCCGCATGTCCAAAGTCGCATCGAGTGGGCCGCTAACGGCCGTCAAGGCGGCCCGCTGGCAGACGTTGGCCACGTTCGAGGTCATATGGCTTTGCAGGTTGGTGGCGGCCTTGATGACATCGACCGGCCCAATCATCCAGCCGACCCGCCAGCCGGTCATGGCGTAAGACTTGGCCACACCGTTGAGAATGACGCATTGGTTGGCCAGTTCAGGCACGGCCGCGGCAATAGAGGTGAAAACCGCCTCGTCGTAGACCAGGTGTTCATAGATTTCGTCAGTCACCACCCAGATGCCGTTATCCAGGCACCAACGGCCAATGGCGGCGGTTTCTTCGGGAGTGTAAACCGAGCCGGTTGGGTTGGATGGTGAGACGAAAACCAAGAGCTTGGTCCGCTCAGTCCGGGCGGCCTCAAGCTGGTCAATGGTGACCTTGTATTCGGCCTCTGCCGAAGCGATGACTTCGACTGGCACGCCTCCAGCCAAGCGAATGCACTCGGGGTAGCTGGTCCAGTAAGGTCCGGGCAGCAGGGCCTCGTCACCCGGGTCGAGCAGCGTGGCAAAGGCCTGGTAAACGGCATGCTTGCCGCCAACGGTGATCAGGACCTGGCTGGCTTCGACCGGCACGCCGGAATCGCGTTTGGTCTTGGCGGCCACGGCCTGGCGCAAGTCTGGCAGGCCAGCGGCTGGGGTATAGCGGTGGTTGGCTGGGTTCTTGGCCGCCTCGACGGCGGACTGGACAATGTAGTCGGGTGTTGGGAAATCTGGTTCACCTGCACCAAAGCCGATCACAGGGCGGCCTTCGGCTTTGAGGGCCTTGGCCTTGGCGTCGACCGCTAGGGTGGCTGACGGTTCTATGGCACCGATTCTTGCGGAGATTCGTTTGGTGGGATTCACGGCTTGATTGTCCCACACAGGATCGGAAACGAGATCGCCAAGCCGGCTTGTTGCGGGCCCGGCGGGCCAGCCGGTCAAGCCGGCGGTTCGCGCTTGGGCAGCTGATCCCTTAGACTGGGCGGCTGGCGTTCAGGCAGTCCTGGGACATGTCTAGCGGCAACTCGCGGGACCTGTTGTACAACAGGTGTAAAGGGCAGTGGCGCAATTGGTAGCGCACCGGTCTCCAAAACCGGCGGTTGTGGGTTCGAGTCCCGCCTGCCCTGCGCTTGACGGCTTTGGCCTAATGTAGGTTCAAGCCGCCAGCATTAGCTAAGGAAGGATCGGTCGATGGCCAAGACCGCGCAGGATCACGCATCCAAGGCGGGGATTTTCTCCCGCTTGATCCGTTTTGTGCGCCAAGTGATCGCCGAACTGAAGAAAGTCGTTCGCCCAACCCGCCAAGAGCTGATCACCTACGCCTCGGTGGTTGTGGTTTTCGTGCTGATCGTGATGGCCTTTATCTGGTTGGTCGACTTCGTTGTGGGCAAGGGTGTGATGGGGCTATTCGGTTAGGCCACATCGGGGTGGAGATAAGGAGAACTAGTGTCTGACCAGCAAGCCGATGCGGCGGTGGCGGCCGAGGCAGAGCCTCTACCCGGCTTAGAGGTGCCAGCTGAGCCTACAGTCGACGCGGTGGTAGCGGCCGAGGCGGAGGCGCCAGCTGAGGCTGAGGCCGATGCCGCCCCAGCGGCAGAGCCAGAAACTGAGGCCGCGACATCGGCTGAGTCAACACCCCAGGCGCCAGTTGAGGCTGATGCCGCCCCAGCGGCAGAGCCAGAAACTGAGACCGCGACATCGGCTGAGTCAACACCCCAGGCGCCAGCTGAGGCTGAGGCCGAGGCCGAACCGGCCCGCGACCTAATGGCCGAGTTCCGCGCCGAATTGGCCCTCAGGCCCGGGGATTGGTATGTGGTCCACTCCTATGCCGGTTACGAAAACCGGGTCAAGGCCAACTTGGAAAACCGCATCCAGTCGCTCAACCAGGAGCATTCCATTTTTGAGGTCCAGGTTCCTATGGAGGAAGTCACTGAGACCAAGAATGCCCAGCCCAAGGTGGTCAAGCGGGTTCGTATTCCGGGCTATGTTCTGGTTCGCATGGACCTGACCGATGAGTCCTGGGGTGCGGTCCGTCACACGCCGGGTGTAACCGGTTTTGTTGGCCACACTCACCATCCGGTGCCCTTGACCACCGACGAGGTCATCTCGATGTTGGCTCCGAAGTTCGAAGAGGAGCAACTTGGCGACGAGGCGTCCGGTCAGGCCTCCATCACCGCTTCAGACGCCTCCTTCGAGGTTGGCGAGTCGGTCACCGTCACCGACGGCCCGTTTGAGACCCTGGCCGCCACCATCAGCGAAGTCAATGCCGAGGGCCGCAAGCTCAAGGTCCTAGTGTCCATCTTTGGCCGCGAAACCCCAGTTGAACTGGGTTTCAACCAAGTGGCTAAGCTTTAGCCCGCCCACCGGGGCGGGGTATGTCCAAACCGATCGAATCGAAGCAAAGGAACCCCTAATGGCTCCTAAGAAAAAGGTAGCTGGCCTGATCAAGCTACAGATCCAAGCCGGCCAGGCCAATCCGGCGCCGCCCATTGGCCCGGCGCTTGGCGCCCAGGGTGTCAACATCATGGAATTCTGCAAGGCCTACAACGCCGCCACGGAATCCCAGCGCGGCAACGTGGTGCCGGTCGAGATCACGGTTTACGAGGACCGCTCGTTCAGCTTTATCACCAAGACCTCTCCCGCCGCCGAATTGATCAAGAAGGCCGCCGGGCTGACCAAGGGTTCGCCCACACCCAACACGGAGAAGGTTGGCACCATCACCATGGATCAGGCCAGGGAAATTGGCCAGGTCAAAATGCCGGACCTCAATGCCAACGACGTCGAAGCGGCCGCCAAGATTGTGGCCGGTACCGCCCGGTCAATGGGTGTGATAGTCGAAGGCTAAGCCACCGGCCACGCCCAAGGGGCTACTTCAACCAGCCCCGGACTAACTCAATAGCCAAACACCAGTGGAAGGGCCAAGCGCTGGCCCGCACCACGACTGCGACTGAGATAAGGACAAGCAGATGACCAAGCGCTCCAAGAGCTACAACAACGCCGCCCAACTAATTGACCGCCAAGATCGCTACTCACCGATGGCGGCCGTGGCCCTAGTCAAAAAGACCGCCACAACCAAGTTCGATCCCACAGTTGAAGTGGCTTTTCGACTCGGTGTGGACCCCCGCAAGGCTGACCAAATGGTTCGCGGCACCGTCCAGTTGCCTCACGGCACCGGCAAAACCGCCCGCGTCCTGGTTTTCGCCGTTGGCGACAAAGCCAACCAGGCGATTGAAGCCGGCGCTGATGAGGTTGGCGGCGACGAGCTGATCGAAAAGGTGGCCGGCGGTTTCATCGACTTTGACGCCGCTGTGGCCACACCGGACCTGATGGGCAAGGTTGGCCGGCTGGGCCGGGTGCTTGGCCCGCGCGGGCTGATGCCCAACCCCAAGACCGGCACGGTCACCATGGACGTGGCCAAGGCGGTCGGTGACATCAAAGGCGGCAAAATCGAGTTCCGGGTTGACCGCCACGCCAACCTGCATTTCATCATTGGCAAGGCCTCCTTCGAGGAAAAAGCCTTGGTCGAGAACTACGCCGCCGCCCTGGACGAGGTTATGCGGCTGAAGCCTTCAGCCTCAAAGGGCCGCTATCTGATCAAAGGCACCATGTCGACCACAATGGGTCCCGGCGTGCCGCTTGACGTGGCCAAGGTTCGCAACCTGACTTCCGAAGACGCCTGACCCTTAGTCTCTTTTTGGCCGGTTGGCCCGATGCCGGCCGGCCCGGTCATTTCGCCTCGCCCTGGGAGGCTGGTGAACAATTCTTGCCGGATGCTGCCCGCTTCGACCCGCACTGTTGACCAACCCCAAATGGCTGGCGCCGCCAGGCCCTCTTGGCGGTACCTACCGCCTGTTGCCGTTAGACCAGAACCTGCTAGCGTGAAAGATGAGGTCATTGGGTACCGGCCATGGCGGCCGGAGCAGTCAAGCCAATGGCATGGGTCCACCTAATTGCCCCTGAGGGAAGGCCGGAACGTGGCAAAACGCGCCAAGCGCCCGGACAGTTCGGCCGGCCAGGCCGCAGCGTCCAGCGTGGTTACGGTGGACCCTGACTTAGGTGCGGCCCCGTTGGGGCTTGGTGAGGTGAGCCAAACCCCGGCGGCAGAGCCCAACCTACCTGCGGCGGTACGGGCGGGAAAGGGCGAGGCGGACCCAACTGCGCCAGCTCCGGTGCTGCGCAGACGCGACATCCACGGCAAACGCGCCCGGCCACCGGTAGAGACTGACAGCCCGAGCCCAAGTTCGCCGGCCCAGCCCACCGCGCCAGCCGCGGTGCTGCGAAGACGCGACATCCACGGTGAGCGCGCCCGGCCACCGGTAGAGACTGACAGCCCGAGCCCAAGTTCGCCGGCCCAGCCCACCGCGCCAGCCGCGGTGCTGCGAAGACGTGACATCCACGGTCAACGCGCCCAGCGACCATCGGCGCGGCCTAGCCCACCGGCCCCGGCGCTGCGAAGACGTGATATCCACGGCCAACGCGCCCGGCGGCGGCAGAGGCAACCGAGGCCAGCAGTGCTCTTTGCGGCAGCCGCTCTGCTACTAACCCCAATGGCTTGGGATCACCTAACGGCAGGGGCGTCACAGGGAGAACCGCCACTGACTCAAGACTCCCTGGAGATTGGCCCCTCACCTAGCCCGACCGCCGAGGAAGTGACCAAAAGCCCAATGCCGCCACCCCCTTCGGTGCCGGTGCCAGAACCACTAGTCACCAGTATTTCGATCAGCGCCATTGGCGACTGCACGCTGGGTTCGGGAATTGGGTTTGCCCATCAAGGCAGTATCGGTGACTACTATGACCGCTTTGGTCCGGAGTATTTCTTCCAAGGCGTAACCGAGGTCCTCAGCACCGACGATCTGACAATCGCCAACCTCGAGGGCCCGCTAACCCAGCAGGGTGAGCCCACGCCTAAGACGTTCAACTTCCGCGCCCCGGCCGAGTATGTCGAGATTGTCAAACTAGGCGGCGTTGAGGCCGTGACCTTGGCCAACAACCATTCGATGGACTATGGCGAGATTGGTTTCCAAGACACTCAGGCAACCCTGGACCAGGCCGGTATTACCCATTTTGGCTTCGACGACTTGGCCGTAGTCGAGGTCAAAGGGATCCGGATAGGACTACTGGGAGACCTAGGCTGGGACAACACCGAGGAGACCAGATCCTCGCTGGCCCAAAGGCTGCAAGAACTGGACGCCGATATCAAGATTGTGTCGTTCCACTGGGGTATTGAGGGTGAGCACACCCAAAACGCCGCCCAGGTCTCGCTGGCACACTTTGCCATCGATAGCGGGGCGGATCTGGTGCTTGGGCATCACCCGCACGTCCTGCAAGGGGTTGAGACCTACAACGGCAGGCTCATCGCCTATTCACTGGGCAACTTTGCTTTCGGGGGCAACCAAAACCCCTCTGATACCGACTCGATGATTTTTCAGGTCCACTTTGAGCTGACAGGCAGTGTTGTAACCGGTCTGGACAGCCAGATCATTCCGGTCTCAATATCCTCAATAGGGCATCCCAACGATTACTCACCGGTTGTCTTGGACGGCGCCGAGCGGGACCGGGTCGAGCGGAAGGTACTGGGCTCCTCGACCAACTATCCAGTTTGAGGCGCCGCTTCGACCTCATCTAGGCCCACCTCGCCACCTCGAGGCGGCGGGGCGCCAATCGGGTGGCCAACTATGCGCCCGGCCAGTGAGTACAAGGCGGCCTGGAGCAGGACTCCGCCAAAGGCAATCGGCATCACCAGCAGCACATAGACCAGCGGAATTGGCACTACGTTGTAGAGCAGCTGAAGGATAAGCGCGTTCTCTGGGGCAAACTCGTAGAAGTAGTTGACCCCCGGGTCAATCCACGCCCGCATGGCCAAATCGAGCGGAAAGATCAGCACCGCCACGATGCAGAAGTAGCCGACTGATTTCATGGCTTCTTTGTATGACGGCCGGAAAAACCCCAGTGTGGCCAACAAGGTGCCCAGAATGGCGTTGAAGGCGTGAACGGAGTAGAAGCCGTAAGCCGCCAAGGAAAACAGCGGCCGGTCAACGTAGACCTCAATGGGTGAGGTCAAGGCCAGTACCCCAGCCACGGTGCCGGGGAAAACTAGCACCGCCCTAAGCGGGCTCCACTTGACCAGCGGCGCAAAAATCAACCCCCAAGCCGAAAGGATGCAAAAGTGCAAGGGCAGGTTCTGGGCCAGGTTGACCTGTGGGTAGAACGGATTGAGGATCGACTGGAAGGTGAAGGCGGTGTAAATGACGACCGAGAAAGTGGCGATCCCGCTCAGCGCCCAGGCCTTGAACCTCATGGTGCGCCCGCGCAAGGCAAAATGCAGGCAGACCCCAAGCCCCAGCAGGAAAGCCACAAAGACAAACCAAGGCCCGTTGAAAGGCGCCACCGGCCAGCGGACGGTTTCGGGGTACTGGTCGACCGCCAAGATGGCGGCCAGGCCGGACGGGTCGAAAGCCTCCGCGGTCATAGCTACACCCTTTCAGTCATACCCACTGGTTGGCCCATGACCCGGCCGGCCAGCGCGTAAAGGCCGGCCTGGATCGATACGCCACCAATGGCAATTGGCGCCAGCAGCAGAGTGTAGATGAAGGGCACCGGCACCAGGTCGTGGAAGAACTGCAAAATTTGGGCGTTTTCTGGCTCGAACTGGTAAAAGTAGTTGGCGCCTGCATCAACCCAGGCCCGCATGACCAAGTTGAGCGGGAAGATGGCCAGCGCCATCAGGCCAAAGTAGCCAACCGACTTGAACGCTTCGCGGAAAGACGGCCTGAACAACCCCAGCGTGGCCAGCAAAGTGCCCAGAATGGCATTGACGGAGTGGACGGAAAAGAAACCCAAGGCCGCCAGGGAGAACAGCGGCCGGTCAACGTAGACATCAACCGGCGAGGTCAAGGCCAACACCCCAGCCAAGGTGCCGGGAAAACAACACAGGGCCCGCAGCCAGTTCCACCTCACCAGCGGCGCCAAGATCAGAGCCCAGGCCATGATGTTGCAGAAATGAAACGGCAGGTTTTGGCCCAGCGTCACCTGCGGCAAGTCCGGGTTGCCAATCGCCTGGAAGGTGTAGGCGGTGTAAACCACCACATTGGCCCCGGCGATGGCGGCCAAGGTTCGCGACTTGAAACGCATCGACCGGTGACGCAGAGCAAAATGCAGCCCAATCCCGGCCAGGGCCAACAGCGCAATGTAGGCGCACCAGGGCCCATTGAAAGGTGCCACGGGCCAACGCACGCCGCTACCGGCATCGGCCGCCAACCACCCGGCCAACCCGGTTCCTTCCAAGGTCACTGCGGCCACCCTTCTATCCCTTGGCCAAGACAACTGCGCCATGACGCTACCAAAGCGACGCCCGTTCCCAGCTGCCGAGCCGAACAGTGTTACGTTTCCCAGGTCCGCCAAGACAAAACCGCAGGTCGATTTGCGGTGGAACCTGGCCCCAGCGTGACAATGATCTGGAATCAAACATGCGGTATGCTGTCCGTTGCCCAAGACCGCCGGTCTTCCACCAAGGTGGAGCGAAGTGGCCCGGAGCTGATAGCACCGGACCGGCCTGCGCAGGTGTATCGAGAGCTTGTGAGCCCCGTGCCCTGCGCGGGGCTCGTTTCATTGCGGCAGGCAGACTGGCGCTGTCAAAGATATGACAACCCGAAGGAGCGCCATGGCTAGGCCAGACAAGGTTGAGGCAGTAGACCAGATCGCGAAGTGGTTTAGCGAAGCCAACGCCGCCGTGCTGACCGAATACCGCGGGCTGAGCGTGACTCAGTTGCGCGAACTGCGCGGTGCGCTCAGAGCCAACGCCGACTACACCGTGGTTAAGAACACCTTGACCAAAATTGCGGTCAAACAAGCGGGAATTGACGGCCTGGATGACGCCCTGCAAGGGCCAACCGCCGTCGCCTTCGTCACCGGCGACCCGGTT
Source organism: Micrococcales bacterium (assembly GCA_009784895.1). NCBI lineage: Bacteria > Bacillati > Actinomycetota > Actinomycetes > Micrococcales > Micrococcales bacterium. The sequence goes on from WQXJ01000012.1 coordinate 25,950, forward strand.
GATGCGGCCAAGGCTCTACGCGATTTCTCCAAATCCCACCACGCCCTGGTAATCAAGGCCGGCGTTATGGACGCTCACGCCATGACGGCCGCCGATGTCGGCAAACTAGCTGACCTGGACTCCCGTGAGGTCACACTGGCCAAACTAGCCGGCGTAGTCAAAGCCGGCATGGCCAAGGCGGCCGCCACTCTGGCGGCACCGGCCTCCAAGGCGGTGCGCACTATTGACGCGCTGCGTGACAAACAAGAACAAGCTGCGGCCTGATCGGCCGTCTTAGGACAAACACAAGCCGGTCAAGGCTGGAAAAAGGAAGGTACAAACCAAATGGCAAAGCTGAGCATCGACGAACTGATGGACCAGTTCAAAGAGATGACCCTGATCGAACTGTCCGATTTCGTCAAGAGGTTCGAAGAGGTCTTTGACGTGACCGCGGCCGCACCGGCCGCCGTGGCCGTGGCCGCCGCGCCGGGCGCTGGTGGCGCCGTTGAGGAAGCCGCCGAGGAACAGTCGGAATTCGACGTCATTTTGGAATCCTTCGGTGAGAAGAAGATCCAGGTCATCAAGGAGGTCAGGGCTCTGACCTCACTAGGCCTGGGTGAAGCCAAAGCCCTGGTCGAAGGCGCTCCCAAGCCGGTCCTGGAAAAGGTCAACAAGGACTCGGCCGAAAAGGCCAAGGAAGCCCTGGAAGGCGTTGGCGCCACCGTCACGCTGAAGTAGTCCAGGCCAAAATAGGCAAAAAGTGCTGCCGCAATGCGGCAGGAGCGGCTACAATCCGAGAGGGTAGCTCTGCGATTGGACATGGCTTGCCGCACGCGCTAGGCTACTGCTTCGCGCGTCCTGTGTCTTTCGGTCTCTCCACTTGGGTCACCTGCCGCGCTGCGTGCCAACACTAGCTGGGAAGGATGCCCATTGGCTGCTTCGCGCATCCCACGTTCCACCATTGACGCCAACGCACCACTGACCGGGTCAGGTCGAGTCTCATTCGGCAAGATCCATGAACCACTCGAAGTCCCAGATCTATTAGGCCTCCAGCTGGACAGTTTCGACTGGTTGCTGGGACATGAGCGCTGGCGCGAACGGGTCGAAGTCTCACGTCAGGCCGGGTTGTCTGATGTGCTGGAGACCTCCGGATTAGAGGAGATCTTCGCCGAAATCTCGCCCATCGAGGACTTCAGCGAAACCATGTCGCTGTCCTTCCGTGACCATCGCTTCGAGCCGCCCAAGTGGACGGCCGAGGAGTGCAAGGAGAAGGACTTCACCTACGCGGCGCCGCTGTTCGTGACGGCCGAATTCACCAACTACATCACCGGCGAGATCAAGTCGCAAACCGTTTTCATGGGTGACTTCCCGCTGATGACCGAACGCGGCACCTTCATTATCAACGGCACCGAGCGGGTGGTTGTCTCCCAGCTGGTGCGCTCGCCCGGGGTCTACTTCGAAAAGTCAGCTGACAAAACCTCTGACAAGGACATTTATTCGGCCAAGATCATTCCTTCGCGTGGCGCCTGGCTTGAGTTCGAGATCGACAAGCGCGATGCCGTCGGTGTGCGGATCGACCGCAAACGCAAGCAATCGGTGACGGTGTTCCTCAAAGCGCTCGGTGTGCCGGTGGCCCAGATTCGCGATGAGTTCAAGGACTACGCCACGGTCATCGAAACCCTGGACAAGGACCATGTCGAAACCCAAGACGAGGCCCTGGTTGACATCTACCGCCGGATCCGGCCAGGTGAACCGCCCACCATCGAGGCTGGACGCAACCTGATCGACTCGTTTTACCTCAACTCCAAACGCTACGACCTGGCCAAAGTGGGCCGGCACAAGGTCAACAAGAAGCTGGGCCTGACCGCCGCTTTGGATGAGTCAGTGCTGCGCATTGACGACATTGTGGCCACCGTCAAATACCTGGCTGCGCTGCACGCCGGCCACGCCGAAATGCCGACCCAAACAGGTTCGATCCGGCTAGAGACTGACGATATCGACCACTTTGGCAACCGCCGTATCAGGGCGGTCGGTGAGCTGATCCAAAACCAGGTCCGCACCGGGCTGTCCCGGATGGAGCGGGTGGTGCGCGAACGCATGACAACCCAGGATGTCGAAGCCATAACCCCACAAACCTTGATCAACATTCGCCCGGTGGTGGCTTCGATCAAAGAGTTCTTCGGCACCTCGCAGCTATCTCAGTTCATGGACCAGAACAATCCCTTGGCCGGGCTAACCCACAAGCGCCGGCTTTCGGCCCTGGGCCCTGGCGGCCTTAGCCGGGATAGGGCCGGTATGGAGGTGCGTGACGTTCACACCTCTCACTACGGCCGGATGTGTCCCATCGAGACTCCTGAGGGGCCCAACATTGGTTTGATTGGCTCGCTGGCCACCTACGGCCGGATCAACCCCTTTGGATTCATCGAAACGCCCTACCGTGTGGTCAAAGGCGGCAAGGTCACTGACGAGGTCCACTACCTGACGGCCGACGAAGAAGACCAATACGTCATTGCCCAGGCCAACGCGCCACTGGCGGATAGTGGCAATTTCGTGGAGTCCAATGTGCTGGCCCGCACCCGCGGCGGTGAGGTCGAATTCGCTCACACCGCGGACATTGGCTACATGGACGTCTCGCCGCGCCAAATGGTCTCCGTGGCCACGGCCATGATCCCGTTCCTTGAGCACGATGACGCTAACCGCGCCCTGATGGGCGCCAATATGCAGCGCCAAGCCGTGCCGCTGCTGCAAAGCGAGACCCCGCTGGTCGGCACCGGCATGGAATTGCGCGCCGCCATTGACGCCGGTGATGTCATCGTGGCGGAAAAGGACGGCGTGGTGCGTGAGGTCTCGGCTGACTCGGTGGTCGTGGCCAACGACGACGGCACCGAGCGGGTCTATCGCGTAGCCAAGTTCCAACGCTCCAACCAGGGCACCAGCTACAACCAGAAGGTTGCCGTAAACCAGGGCGACCAGATTAAGGCCGGTCAGGTTTTGGCCGATGGCCCGGCCACCGCCAACGGTGAACTAGCCCTGGGGCGCAATCTACTGGTGGCCTTCATGAGCTGGGAGGGTCACAACTACGAAGACGCCATCATCCTGTCCCAGCGCCTGGTCCAAGATGACGTACTGTCGTCGATTCACATTGAAGAACACGAGATCGACGCCCGGGACACCAAACTGGGGCCGGAGGAAATCACTCGAGACATTCCCAATGTTTCTGAAGAAGTCCTAGCGGACCTGGACGAACGCGGCATCATCCGGATTGGCGCCGAGGTCACCGCCGGCGACGTGCTGGTCGGAAAGGTCACCCCCAAGGGCGAAACCGAGCTCACGCCGGAAGAACGGTTGCTGCGGGCCATCTTTGGCGAAAAGGCGCGTGAGGTGCGTGACACCTCACTGAAGGTGCCTCACGGCGAGTCAGGCACCGTCATCGGCGTTAGGGAATTCTCCCGCGACGACGGCGACGAACTGGCCCCAGGCGTCAACCAAGTTGTCCGGGTTTACATCGCCCAGCGGCGCAAGATCACTGACGGTGACAAACTGGCTGGCCGCCACGGCAACAAGGGTGTCATCGCCAAGATCCTGCCAGTGGAGGACATGCCGTTCATGGAGGACGGCACGCCAATCGACGTCATTTTGAACCCGCTAGGTGTGCCCAGCCGGATGAACCTGGGCCAGGTGCTCGAACTGCATTTGGGTTGGGTCGCCGCCCAGGGTTGGAAGGTCGACAATCCGAAAGCCGATTGGGCCAAAAACCTGCCCCAGGCGGTGCGTGAGGGCAAAGCCGGTGCGGCCGTGGCCACGCCGGTCTTTGACGGTGTGCGCGAGACCGAACTAAGCGGGCTGCTCGGTGTCACCACCCCCAACCGGGATGGCAAGCGCCTTGTCGATGTCGATGGCAAGGCTCGTCTAATCGACGGCCGGTCTGGTGAACCTTTCCCCGAGCCGGTGGCCGTGGGATACATGTACATCCTCAAGCTGCACCACCTGGTTGACGACAAGATCCACGCCCGTTCGACCGGTCCGTACTCGATGATCACGCAGCAACCATTGGGCGGCAAAGCCCAGTTTGGTGGCCAACGCTTCGGGGAGATGGAGGTCTGGGCCTTGGAAGCCTATGGCGCCGCCTACGCCTTGCAGGAACTACTGACTATCAAATCTGATGATGTCGTAGGCCGGGTCAAGGTCTACGAGGCCATCGTCAAAGGCGAGAACGTGCCGGAACCGGGCATCCCGGAATCCTTCCGCGTGCTAATGCAGGAAATGAAGTCGCTGTGCCTAAACGTCGACGTCATCTCCGCCGACGGATCGATTATCGAAATGGGCGACACCGATGACGAGGTCTTCCGCGCGGCCGAGGAGCTGGGGATTGACCTGGCCCGGCGGCCGGACGCCTCATCGGTCGACGAGATCTAATTCAACTGGCTTGGCTGTAGAAAACTAAGGAAGCAGGGACTGACGTGCTGGACGTCAACTATTTTGATGGGCTCAAAATTGGCCTGGCCACCGCTGACGAAATCCGCCAGTGGTCTCACGGTGAGGTCAAGAAGCCGGAAACCATCAACTACCGCACCCTCAAACCGGAAAAGGAGGGGCTGTTCTGCGAGAAGATCTTTGGCCCCACCCGGGATTGGGAATGCTCCTGCGGCAAGTACAAGCGGGTCCGGTTCAAGGGCATCATTTGCGAACGCTGCGGCGTAGAGGTCACCCGAACCAAGGTTCGGCGCGAGCGGATGGGGCATATTGAGCTACATGCCCCGGTGACACATATTTGGTATTTCAAAGGTGTGCCCTCGCGTTTGGGTTACCTGCTTGACCTGGCGCCTAAGGACCTGGAAAAGGTCATCTACTTTGCCGCCTACATGATCACCGAAGTTGATGAAGAAGGCCGGCGCGATGACACCGACTCGCTCCAAGCCGAAATCGACCTGGAGCGCAAGGCCATCGAATCGAAGCGTGACCTGGAGATCGAGGCTAGGGCGCAGCGGCTTGAAACCGACCTGGCCCAACTCGAAGCGGCCGGCGCCCGGGCGGATCAGCGGCGCAAGGTACGGGATTCAGCCGAACGTGAGATGAACCAGCTGCGCCGCCGGGCCGATGCTGACCTGGAGAAACTCCAGCGGGTCTGGGACCGCTTCCGCGACCTCAAAGTGGCTGACCTGGAGGGCGACGAGGCGCTCTACCGGGCCATGCAAGACCGCTACGGCAACTATTTCAAAGGCGCCATGGGTGCGGCTGCGATCCAACACCGCTTGGAGCATTTCGACCTTGAGGGCGAAGCGGCCAAGCTCAAGGATGTCATCAAAACTGGCAAGGGTCAGCGCAAAACCCGGGCCTTGAAGCGGTTGAAGGTGGTCAACGCCTTCTTGTCAACTGACAACAAACCCCAGGGCATGGTGCTGGACTGTATTCCGGTGATTCCGCCGGATCTGCGGCCCATGGTTCAGCTAGACGGTGGCCGTTTCGCCACCTCTGACCTAAACGACCTCTACCGCCGGGTGATCAACCGCAACAACCGGCTCAAGCGCCTGCTCGACCTGGGCGCACCGGAGATCATTGTCAACAACGAAAAGCGCATGCTGCAAGAGGCGGTTGACTCGCTTTTCGACAATGGCCGGCGCGGCCGCCCGGTAACTGGTCCTGGAAACAGGCCTTTGAAGTCGATCAGCGACATGTTGAAGGGCAAACAGGGCCGCTTCAGGCAGAACCTGCTGGGCAAGCGGGTCGACTATTCTGGCCGCTCGGTTATCGTGGTTGGCCCACAGTTGAGGCTGCACCAATGTGGGTTGCCCAAGGCCATGGCCTTGGAGCTGTTCAAGCCGTTCGTGATGAAGCGGTTGGTGGAACTGAACCACGCCCAGAACATCAAATCGGCCAAGCGCATGGTTGAACGTCAACGCTCCGAGGTTTGGGATGTGCTCGAAGAGGTCATCACCGAACACCCGGTGCTGCTCAACCGCGCGCCCACGCTGCACCGCCTGGGTATCCAAGCCTTCGAGCCACAGCTGGTTGAGGGTAAGGCCATCCACCTGCACCCTCTGGTCTGCGCCGCCTTTAATGCCGACTTTGACGGCGACCAGATGGCGGTCCACCTGCCGCTTAGCGCCGAGGCTCAGGCCGAGGCCCGGATCCTGATGCTGTCTTCGAACAACATTCTCAAGCCATCTGATGGCCGGCCGGTCACCATCCCGACCCATGACATGATCATCGGCTTGCACCACTTGACAGCCCGCCTTGACGGCGTTGCCGGTGAGGGGCGCCGCTTCTCCTCAGTGGCGGAAGCAATTATGGCGCACGATGCCGGTGACCTTGACCTTAATGCTTGGGTCACCATTCGGATGACTGATCTGGTGCCACCAATTGGATTTGACCTGCCCGAAGGCTACGTGCCGGGCGACCCGATCGACCTGGAATCAACCCTAGGCCGGTCGCTGTTCAACGAAGCCCTGCCCTTGGACCATGTTTTCGTCAACGAAGTGGTCGACGGCAAACGCCTTAGTGGACTGGTCAACGGCTTGGCCGAGAACTATCCAAAAGTCGAGGTGGCAGCCTCACTTGACGCGCTGAAAGAGGCTGGCTTCCACTGGGCCACTCGCTCCGGTGTGACCATCGCCATTTCTGACGTTGTCACTCCTCCGTCAAAGCCCAAGATCCTTGAGTCATACGAGGTCAAAGCCGGACAGGTCCAAGACAAGTTCGAAAACGGCATGATCACCGATGACGAGCGGCGTCATGAGCTGATCGACATTTGGACCAAGGCCACCGATGAAGTCGACCAGGCCATGCGGGATGAGTTCCCAGAGCGCAACACGGTCTTTAGGATGGTTGGTTCTGGCGCGCGTGGCAACTGGATGCAGGTGCGCCAGATCGCCGGTATGCGCGGACTGGTGGCCGACCCAAAGGGTCAGATCATCCCACGTCCAATCAAGTCGAACTACCGTGAGGGCCTATCGGTGGTGGAGTACTTTATTGCTTCCCACGGCGCTCGCAAAGGCCTGGCTGACACGGCCTTGAGGACGGCTGATTCGGGCTACTTGACCCGCCGTCTGGTTGATGTGTCACAGGACGTGATTGTGCGTGAAGAGGACTGCGGCACTGAGCGCGGCCTGCAGGTTGATATCGCCGAGGTTGGTGAAGACGGCCAAATCCAGCGCCATCGGCTGGTCGAGACCTCAGCTTTCGCCCGGACTTTGGCGGCTGACGTGTCCGGGGCAGATGGCGCGGTCCTGGCCAAGGCTGGCACTGACGTTGGTGACGTCATGATCGCCACCTTGATGGCGGCCGGTATCACCAAAATCAAACTACGCAGCGTCTTGACCTGCGAATCTAGAGTTGGCACCTGCGCGATGTGCTACGGCCGTTCGCTGGCCACGGGAAAGCTGGTCGACATTGGTGAGGCCGTTGGCATTATTGCCGCCCAGTCGATTGGCGAGCCCGGCACCCAGCTGACTATGCGCACCTTCCACCTGGGTGGTGCGGCTGCGGCCGATGACATCACCCAAGGTCTGCCTCGTGTTCAAGAGTTGTTTGAGGCTCGTGTGCCTAAGGGTGAGGCGCCCATCGCCGAGGCCTCTGGCCGGGTGGCGATTGACGATTCGGAGCGGATGCGTCGGGTCATTATCACGCCCGATGACGGTTCTGATGAACTGGTTTACTCCGTCACCAAACGGGTCGAGTTGCTGGTCGAAGACGGCCAACACATTGGTGTGGGCGAAAAGATCACCAAGGGCGCGGTTGACCCGAAGAAGGTTCTGCGTGTGCTCGGTGCCCGGGCGGCCCAGAAGCACTTGGTCGATGAGGTCCAAAAGGTCTATCGCTCGCAGGGCGTCGACATTCACGACAAGCACATCGAGGTCATTGTGCGCCAGATGCTGCGCCGGGTGACCGTTCTCGACCAGGGCGACTCGAATCTGCTGCCAGGAGAGCTGGTAGCTCGCGAGCGTTTCGAGGATGAGGCCCGCCGGACAGTTTCGGAAGGCGGTCAGGTCGCCTCTGGTCGCCCCGAGCTAATGGGCATCACCAAGGCTTCGCTGGCTACCGATTCGTGGCTGTCTGCCGCCTCCTTCCAGGAAACCACCCGGGTGCTGACCGAGGCGGCCATGTCTGGCCGCCAAGACCCGCTGCTGGGCCTGAAAGAGAACGTCATCATCGGCAAGCTAATCCCGGCCGGTACCGGCCTATCGCTTTACCGCAACGTCGTGGTCGAACCGACCGAGGAAGCCAAGGCCGAGCTCTATCCGACCTTCGGCTACGAGGAAATCGACTACCCGCCGATTGGCGCTTCGGAGATCGACTCGCTAATGCTGGATGATTTCGGCTTCGAGGGCTACCAGTAGCCCACAGCCACCAGCCCCATCACCGCGAGGTTGAGCCTTGGCATGATCTCGCCGTTGATCAGCCCTAATACCGCGAAGTTGAGCTCTTGCATAATGCGCGGCGGCCCAGTCGGTGAGACAAGGGCCGGCGGTGCCGGCAGGACGGCGCGCCATGCGCTGCGATGGTCGGGTGAACTCATTGGCGGCCGCTGTTGGTCCAGGCCTGGCTTGGCCGGCCTACCTCTACCTTGGCGTAATTGCGCTGGTTGCCTCCTGGATTGATGGGCGCAGTGGCCTGATCCCAAACCGGCTGACCTTGCCGTCCTACCCGGTACTGGTGGCACTGTTGGCGGTGGCGGCTGCGACAGGCGGGTCCTGGCCCAGCTTTGGACGGGCGTTGGCCGGTGGCGTATCGCTTGTGGCCTTCTATTTGCTGCTGGCCTATCTGGCGCCCGGTTCGCTCGGAATGGGTGACGTCAAACTAGCCGGCCTGCTCGGGCTGGGACTGGCCTATTCCAACTGGGCGGCGCTTGGCCTTGGGACTCTGGCAGGGTTCATCATCGCCGGTGGCCTTGGTCTATTCCATCTGCTACGGGGCCACGGCGCCGGCCACTCCTTTCCTTTTGGCCCGGCCATGTGCCTTGGGGCCTTGGCCGGACTGCTGGCCGCAGCACCCTTGACCTAGCCAGTAGATGGCCAAAACAGCCCAATGCCAAAAGGCAACTGCACGCGGCCACGGAAGGGACGGCATCGGGCAATACCTAGGGTTAACGGGCCACACGGCGCGATTTTTGACGCGTTAGCCGCATGACATGTAGCCTTGGGGGCTGTGTGTCTGCCCGGGGGCGCCCCGGGATCCGGCGCACTTAGCTTTGCTGTCCGGACGGAACGCCGGCCGGCAGCCCGGCTTAGACCCTGGGGCGGCTAGCGGGCCGCCCTCCAACCACCAGCTTTGACAACAACAGACGGAGTCCTAGTGCCCACTATCCAGCAGTTGGTCCGCAAGGGTCGGACCGCCAAGGCGGGGAAGACCAACACCCCGGCCTTGAAGGGTTCGCCGCAGCGGCGTGGCGTTTGTACGCGTGTCTACACCACAACGCCAAAGAAGCCGAACTCGGCGCTGCGAAAGGTGGCCCGTGTGCGGCTGTCAAGTGGCATTGAGGTGACCGCATACATCCCAGGCGTTGGCCACAATCTGCAGGAGCACTCGATTGTGCTGGTGCGCGGCGGGCGCGTCAAGGATTTGCCTGGCGTGCGCTACAAGATTGTGCGCGGCGCATTGGACACCCAAGGTGTCAAAGGGCGGGGCCAAGCTCGTTCGCGGTATGGGGCCAAGAAGGAGAAAAGCTAATGCCGCGCAAGGGACCCGCTCCGAAGCGACCGCTGATCCACGATCCGGTGTTCGCTAGCCCGCTGGTGACTCAGCTGGTCAACAAGGTTTTGCTAGACGGTAAGAAGACAATCGCCCAGTCGATCGTCTACGGCGCGCTGACCGGCGCGGCCGAGAAAACCGGCAAGGACGCGGTTTCAGTTCTGAAGCAGGCGTTGGACAACATTCGCCCCTCACTTGAGGTCAAGTCGCGGCGCGTTGGCGGCGCCACCTATCAGGTGCCGGTCGAGGTCAAGCCAGGCCGGGCCACCACTTTGGCCTTGCGTTGGTTAGTTGGCTACTCCCGGGACCGGCGCGAAAAGACCATGACCCTGCGCCTGATGAATGAGCTGATCGACGCTTCAAATGGCTTGGGCGCCGCCGTCAAGCGGCGCGAGGACACTCACAAAATGGCGGAGGCCAACCGCGCCTTCGCTCACTATCGTTGGTGAGGCCTGGCCCCTCCTCCCAAAGGCTTTGAGAAGCTAGGAAAGGTAACTCTTACGTGGCACTTGATGTGTTGAGCGATTTGAGCCTGGTCCGGAATATCGGCATCATGGCTCATATTGACGCCGGCAAGACCACCGTCACCGAGCGGATCTTGTTCTACACGGGCATCAATTACAAGATTGGTGAAACCCATGACGGCGCTTCGACCATGGACTGGATGGAACAGGAACAAGAGCGCGGTATTACCATCACCTCCGCCGCCACCTCGTGCTACTGGAAAGACCACCAGATCAACATCATTGACACGCCTGGCCACGTCGATTTCACGGTCGAGGTAGAGCGCTCGCTCAGGGTTCTGGACGGAGCCGTGGCCGTGTTTGACGGCAAAGAGGGTGTCGAGCCGCAGTCTGAGACCGTTTGGCGCCAAGCCGACAAATACTCAGTTCCTCGTATCTGTTTCGTCAACAAAATGGACAAGATGGGGGCGGATTTCTTTTTCACCGTCAAGACCATCGTTGACCGCCTGGGCGCCAGGCCGCTGGTGCTACAAGTACCAATCGGGGCCGAGTCAGACTTCCGCGGCGTCATCGATCTGCTTGAGATGCGGGCCCTGGTCTGGGATGGCGACGTTCAGAAGGGCGAAGACTACCGGGTTGAGGAGATTCCTGCGGATCTGGTGGAGCTGGCGCAGACTTACCGGTCCAGCTTGCTTGAGCAGGTAGCGGAGGCCGATGACACGCTCCTAGAGAAGTACCTCGAAGGCGGCGAGTTGGCGCTGGGCGAGGTCAAATCGGCTATTCGCAAGTTGACAGTTAGCGGTGAAGTCTTCCCGGTGCTTTGCGGCTCGGCCTTCAAGAACAAGGGTGTCCAGCCCATGTTGGATGCGGTCCTTGACTATTTGCCTTCCCCCTTAGATGTGCCTCCTATGAAGGGCTTTGACACCCGCGACGAGTCTGTGCATCTAGTCCGCCGGGCCGATGCGGCCGAACCCTTTGCGGCGCTGGCCTTCAAAGTGGTGGCCCACCCCTTTTACGGCAAGCTGACCTATGTCCGGGTCTATTCCGGCCAGGTGGCCGGCGGCGCCCAGGTGATGAACTCAACCAAGGGCCGCAAAGAACGCATTGGCAAACTGTTCCAAATGCACTCCAACAAGGAGAATCCGGTCACGGATATCACCGCCGGCCACATTTACGCGGTGATTGGCTTGAAGGACACCACCACCGGCGACACGCTATGTGATTCGGCCCATCCGGTGATCTTGGAGTCGATGACCTTCCCCGATCCGGTTATTGAGGTCGCGATCGAACCAAACTCCAAGGCTGACCAAGAGAAACTCTCCACCGCCATCCAGAAGCTGGCCGAAGAGGATCCCACCTTCAAAGTTTCGTTGAACGAGGAAACTGGCCAAACCATTATTGCCGGCATGGGTGAGCTGCACCTGGACATCCTGGTCGACCGGATGCGCCGGGAGTACCGGGTCGAAGCCAATGTCGGCAAACCTCAGGTGGCCTACCGCGAGACCATTCGCAAGAAGGTAGCCAAGGTCGACTACACCCATAAGAAACAGACCGGCGGTTCGGGCCAATTCGCCAAGGTGCAGGTTGCCTTCGAACCACTGGGGCCAGACGCTGAGGAGAACTTCGAGTTTGTCTCCAAGGTCACCGGCGGGCGTGTGCCCAAGGAATACATCCCCTCGGTCGAGGCCGGCATCCTAAACGCCATGTCCTCCGGCCCGTTGGCCGGCTATCCGGTAGTTGGCATCAAGGCGACTTTGCTGGACGGCGGTTACCACGAGGTTGACTCTTCGGAGATGGCCTTCAAAATCGCTGGTTCAATGGTTTTCCGTGAGGGGACTCGCCATGCCGACCCGGCGCTGCTCGAGCCCATCATGGATGTTGAAGTGCGTACCCCTGAGAATTACATGGGCGATGTGATCGGCGATTTGAACTCGCGTCGCGGTCATATGCAGTCGATGGAAGACGCCTCTGGCGTCAAAGTGGTGCGGGCCCTAGTACCCTTGTCCACAATGTTCGGCTACGTCGGTGACCTGCGTTCCAAGACTCAGGGGCGTGCGGTGTATACGATGCAGTTCGATAGCTATGCTGAAGTTCCCCGAGGCGTTGCCGAGGAGATCATCAAGAAGACTAGGGGCGAATAGCCCCAACGCGCAGGGCAAGCCAGCCCTGAGCAGGCAAAACTGAAAACCCGAAGCAAGAACCGTAGATGACCAAACGTCTCCGCGGCCGGGCAACTGGCCAAAGGGGCGGGAGGAGTCCAACTACCCGAGTCCTATAGGAGGGACCAAGTGGCGAAGGCTAAGTTCGAGCGGACAAAGCCGCATGTGAACATCGGCACCATCGGTCACGTCGATCACGGCAAGACGACCTTGACGGCTGCGATCACCAGGGTGCTACATGAGGAATTCCCCGAGCTGAACCCTTTCACGCCGTTCGACGAGATCGATAAGGCGCCGGAAGAGAAGCAGCGCGGCATCACCATCAACATCGCTCACGTCGAATACGAAACCGCGAAGCGCCACTATGCGCATGTGGACGCCCCCGGTCACGCCGACTACATCAAGAACATGATCACCGGCGCGGCTCAGATGGACGGCGCCATTCTCGTGGTTGGTGCTGACGACGGCCCCATGGCCCAGACCCGTGAGCACGTCCTGCTGGCCCGCCAGGTCGGCGTACCCTGCCTGCTTGTCGCCCTGAACAAGGTCGACATGGTGCCAGACGAGGAAATCCTCGAACTGGTCGAACTTGAGGTCCGTGAGCTGCTGACAGCTCAGGGCTTTGACGGTGACGATGCACCTGTGGTCAAGGTTTCGGCTCTCAAGGCGCTTGAGGGTGACGAAGAGTGGACGCCAGGGGTCAAGGAACTGATCGACGCGGTCGATGACTACATCCCCGAGCCCATGCGTGACATGGACAAGCCATTCTTGATGCCAATCGAGGATGTCTTCACCATCACCGGTCGCGGCACCGTGGTCACTGGCAAGGTCGACCGGGGCAAGCTGCCCATCAACACTGAGGTCGAGATTCTGGGTATTAGGCCCACTCAGAAGACCACCGTTACGGGCATCGAGATGTTCCACAAGATGATGGACGAGGCTTGGGCTGGCGAGAACTGCGGGCTGTTGCTGCGCGGTATCAAGCGCGAAGAGGTCGAGCGTGGCCAGGTCGTGGCCGTGCCCGGCACCATTACGCCACATACCGAGTTCGAGGCCCAAGTTTATGTGCTGAACAAGGACGAGGGCGGGCGCCATAACCCGTTCTATTCGAACTACCGGCCGCAGTTCTACTTCCGCACCACCGATGTCACCGGCGTTATCACTTTGCCTGAGGGCACCGAGATGGTCATGCCTGGCGATAACACCGAGATGACTGTCCAGTTGATTCAGCCCATCGCGATGGAAGAAGGCCTTGGCTTTGCTATCCGCGAGGGTGGCCGCACCGTTGGTTCCGGCCGTGTGACCAAGGTCATTAAGTAGCGTTTCGGCTTTCACCTGGCCTTCCAGGTGTTGCCCGATGCCGGCCCGTCCCCAGCCATGGGGGCGGGCCTTTGGCATTGGCCGGGTTTTTGTTTGGGAGGTCCTAGACACCGGCCTGATAGCCCAAGATTGGGCCTGGCGACGGCACTAGAATGAAGCCAAGTTCGACTCAGTGAGGAGCGCATCATGGCAGAACCAGGGGTGGATCAAATCAACTCCTTAGCCTTCCAGTTCGAGATCGAGCAGGTTTTCCTGGCCCCCAGGCAAGGAACCGCGGTCACCGGACTGGTCGAACTGGGTGTGGTCACATCCGGCGCGCGAATAGACATTCACGGTATGCATGCCAGGCGACAAGGCATCGTGGCCGCGATTATGAAAGACGGCGAACAGCTAGTCGAAGCCAAAACTGGCGAACTGGTCACTCTACTGCTAACGGATCTGTCTCCAGGTCACATTGCCAACGGCATGCTGGTTACCCAAAGGGGGGGCGAGCGTCACAAGGAACTGCGCGGCCGCAGCCACCGCGAGTATCAAGGCTTGGCCGCCCTAGCCTCATAGCCCAGACAGCCCTCCAGCTAGCGCTGTCAGGACTTCGTCGTGGCCAAGCGCAGCCAGTTTCGTCTGGCCAGTGCCGCGGCCATGGTGGTCCCCTCTTGTGATGCATTTGTTGCTGCGAACTAGCGCAAAAAGCAGCCTACTTGGCGGTTGGTCAGCCTGCCAGCGCAAAACCAGTGGTATCCACGCAGTCATACTTTCCCGATGACCAAAAGCCGCATTTGGCCCTGGGATGTGCGCACGAGGGCGGCCGCAGCTAGTGGATTTCACTTGGATTAGCTGGCGGTCAAGGGCCCAAAGGCAAGCTGGTTTTCACTTTCTATGAGTTTTCTGGCAAGATGGTCCGGTTGCCTAGCGCGAGTTGGGCAAGCCAGTGCCTGTTTGGGGCCACCTTGGTCCCACGGGCCATCGACCCAAGCGATCAAAAGCGGGGGTTAGCCCCGCTGTGTTGGCGCGGGCGGCGCGAAGCGTCGGCCAAAGCCAAGACAGCAGATAGTCGCAGGGGGGTCGCCACAGGAGGCTTTCTTGGCAAGGAGCCTCCGGGGTGCGACACACCCGAGCGCGGGGGACGGTGGACTGGCACGTAGGAACGATGTTTGAGGAGTGGCCGGGAGATGGCGCGACAGAAGATCCGGATACGGCTGAAGTCGTATGACCATGAGGTCATCGATTCTTCGGCGCGCAAGATCGTCGACACGGTGACCCGTGCCGGAGCCACTGTGGTTGGCCCGGTGCCGCTGCCCACTGAGAAAAACGTGTTTTGCGTCATCCGCTCGCCGCATAAATACAAAGACAGCCGCGAGCACTTCGAGATGCGCACCCACAAGAGGTTGATCGACATCATCGACCCCACCCCAAAGGCGGTCGACTCTTTGATGCGATTGGACCTGCCGGCCGACGTCAACATTGAAATCAAGCTGTAGGCACGAGGACTGACGAAGATGACAACTACTTCCCAGAAGGTAAGGCCGGCCGCGGCCCTGCTGGGCGCCAAACTGGGTATGACCCAGGTTTGGGACGCCGAAGGCAAGGTGGTGCCACTGACTGTGGTCAAGGTCGGCACCAACGTGGTGACGCAGGTCCGCACCGATGAGGTCGACGGCTACAGCGCAGTTCAACTGGCTTTTGGCGAAATCAAACCCAAACGTGTGACCCAGCCTATGGCCGGGCATTTCGAGAAGGCCGGGGTTACCCCGCGCCGTCACCTTGTTGAGGTGAAGATGGCCGATGTCGGTAACTTCGCCTTGGGCCAGGAGCTGACAGTTGAGGCCTTCGAGGCCGGCAGCAAAGTTGACGTGACTGGCACGACCAAAGGCAAAGGCACCGCTGGTGTGATGAAGCGGCATGGCTTCTCCGGCGTTGGGGCTTCGCACGGCGCTCACCGCAACCACCGTAAGGCCGGCGCCATCGGCGCCTGTGCCACGCCGGCCCGAGTCATGAAAGGCCTGCGTATGGCCGGTCGCATGGGCCGGGTACGCCAGACGACCCAGAACCTGACCATTTTCGCCGTTGATGGAGAAAAGGGTCTTCTTTTGGTTAAGGGCGCCATTCCGGGTCCCCGCGGCGGCGTTGTGCTGGTCCGCAGCGCCGTGAAGGGAGGTGCCCTCTGATGGCACAGGTAGCGGTGATTGGCCCCAAGGGCAAGAAGGCCGGTCAGGTCGATTTGCCAGACGAGCTGTTTGACGTCCAAACCAATGTGCCCTTGATCCACCAGGTTGTGGTGGGCCAAATGGCGGCTGCCCGCCAGGGCACCCATTCGACTAAGAGCCGCGGTCAGGTGCGTGGCGGTGGCCGCAAGCCTTATCGCCAAAAAGGCACCGGCCGGGCCCGGCAAGGCTCAATCAGAGCTCCCCAGTTCGCCGGGGGTGGCGTTGTCCACGGACCCTCCCCAAGGGACTACTCCCAGCGCACGCCTAAGAAGATGAAGGCCGCCGCCCTGCGCGGTGCGCTTTCCGACAGGGCCAGAGCCGGACGCATCCATGTGGTCAAGGCCCTAGCCGAAGACAAGATCTCGACCAAACAGGCCGTCGCCACCTTGGCTGCCATCACTGACCGAGCCCGCCTGCTGGTGGTCTTGGAGCGTGGCGCCGAAAACGCCTGGTTGTCGTTGCGAAACGTGCCGGCAGTTCATCTGCTCCACCCTGATCAACTCAACGCCCATGACGTCATGGTCAGTGACGACGTGGTCTTCACCGAGGCCGCCCTGGCGGCCTTTGTCGGTGCCGGGGAACAAGACGCTGCCGAAACCGAGTCAGCCGAGGAGGTGGCCAAGTGACCAAGCCAGCCGGCCCTAAGAATCCGCGCGACGTGGTGTTTGCGCCTGTGGTTTCGGAGAAGAGCTACACCCTGATCGACACCCAGGGCAAGTACACCTTTTTGGTTGACCCCAGGGCCAACAAAACCGAGATCCGCATCGCCGTGGAGAAGATCTTTGGCGTCAAAGTGGCCTCGGTTAACACCCTCAACCGCCCGGGCAAGACCCTGCGCACACGCTATGGCACCGGCCGCCGTAAGTCGACCAAGCGAGCCATCGTGACGCTGCGCGAGGGCTCGATCGACATTGACGGCGCTGCCCTCGCCTGAGGTAGGAAGTTAGGACCGTAGAGATGGCAATCCGCAAATACAAGCCGACCACACCGGGCCGCCGCGGCTCGTCGGTGGCCGATTTTGCCGAGGTGACCCGCGCCACGCCGGAAAAGTCACTGGTCAAGCCGCTGACCAAATCCGGTGGGCGCAACAACGCTGGTCACATCACCACCCGGCACCGGGGCGGCGGCCACAAACGGGCCTACCGCGAGATCGACTTCCGTCGCCACGACAAAGACGGTGTGCCGGCCAAAGTGGCGCACATAGAGTACGACCCGAATAGGACCTCGAGAATCGCCCTGCTGCATTACGCTGACGGCGCCAAGCGTTACATCCTGGCCCCTAGCCGTCTCAAGCAGGGTGACCGCATCGAGGCTGGGCCAACAGCAGACATCAAACCCGGCAACAACCTTCAAATGCGCCATATCCCCTTGGGCACAGTGATTCACGCCGTTGAGCTCAGGCCCGGTGGCGGCGCCAAACTAGCCCGCTCGGCCGGGGCTTCGGTCCAATTGGTGGCCAAAGAGGGCAAGTTCGCCCAGTTGCGCCTGCCCTCTGGTGAGATCCGTAATGTCGACCTGCGCTGCCGCGCCACTATTGGTGAGGTTGGCAACGCTGAGCAGTCAAATATCAACTGGGGCAAGGCTGGCCGGATGCGGTGGAAGGGCCGGCGGCCCATAGTCCGCGGTGTGGCCATGAACCCGATCGATCATCCGCACGGTGGTGGAGAAGGCAAGACCTCCGGTGGCCGCCACCCGGTTAGCCCCTGGGGCAAGCTGGAGGGCCGCACCCGCAAGCCCGGTAAGCCATCCGACAAGCTGATTGTGCGCCGCCGGCGCACCGGCAAGAAGCGCTGATTAGGAGAGAGCCAGACAGATGCCTCGAAGCTTAAAGAAGGGCCCGTTTGTCGACGACCACTTGCAGAAGAAGGTCGACGAGCACAACGAAAAGGGTCTGAAGACTGTCATCAAGACCTGGTCACGCCGTTCCATGATCACGCCGGACTTCCTCGGCCACACTGTGGCCGTTCACGACGGCCGCAAGCATGTGCCGATTTTCATTACTGAATCGATGGTTGGTCACAAATTGGGGGAGTTTGCCCCCACAAGGAACTTCCGTGGTCACGACAAGGATGACAGGAAGGGTCGCCGGCGCTAGAGCCTGGGCAGGAAGCATCATGAGCAAGGAATCACGCAGAATCACCGACATGTCGGTGGGTAAGGCACAGGCCCGGTTTGTCCGGGTCACGCCCATGAAAGCCCGGCGCATGGTAAACCTGGTGCGCGGCCAAGACGCCGCCCAGGCTGTCACCACCATGAAATTCGCTACCCAGGCGGCCAGCCTGCCCGTGCGCAAGACAATCGAGTCGGCTGTCGACTCGATTATCACCAAACGCGAGTCAAACGGTCTTGAAGTCGACCGGACCAAGCTCTATATCGCCGAGGCCTACGTTGACGAAGGCCCCACTTTGAAGCGTTTCAGGCCGCGGGCTCAAGGCCGCGCCGGCCGCATTTTGAAGCGGACCAGCCATATCACCGTGGTGGTCCGGCAAGCCGATGAAAAGGAGAGCCTGTAGTGGGACAGAAGGTCAGCCCGCTGGGCTTCCGCCTGGGCATAACCACAGACCACCGCTCAAGGTGGTTCGCCGATTCAACCAAACCGGGCCAGCGCTACCGCGACTACGTCAAAGAAGACGTCGCCATCAGACGGTTGATGGCCACCGGCCTAGAGCGGGCCGGTATTGCCAAGGTCGAGATCGAGCGCACCCGCGACCGGGTCAGGGTCGACATCCATACCGCCCGCCCAGGCATTGTGATTGGCCGGCGCGGCGCCGAGGCTGACAGGATTCGCGGCGAGCTGGAAAAGCTAACCGGTAAGCAGGTCCAGCTCAACATTCTTGAAGTTAAGAACCCCGAGATCAGCGCCCAGCTGGTGGCCCAGGGCATCGCCGAACAATTAGCCAGCCGGGTCTCTTTCCGCCGGGCCATGCGCAAGGGGCTGCAATCAGCCCAGCGGGCCGGCGCCAAAGGCGTGCGGGTGCAGTGTTCGGGCCGGTTGGGCGGGGCAGAAATGTCGCGCTCGGAGTTCTACCGTGAAGGCCGGGTGCCATTGCATACGCTGCGGGCCAATATCGACTACGGCTTCTTTGATGCCCGCACCACCTTTGGCCGGATTGGTGTCAAAGTTTGGATCTACAAGGGCGATATGACCGAAAGAGAATTCGCCCGTCTCCAGGCGGCGGCGCCTAGGCCGTCGCGTGGCGGCCGCGGAGAACGCGGCGAACGGGGCGACCGTCCCAGGCGGGGCCGTGGCGACCGCGGCGATCGCCCAGAGCGCGGCGAACGTTCAGAGCGCAGCGGAGCTGGCCCCGACCAGGCTGCCCCCGCCAGCGCCCCAACAGCTGGGACGGAGGGCTAGCCATGCTGATTCCCAGGCGACTAAAACACCGCAAACAGCACAGACCAGGGCGCAGCGGCATGGCCAAAGGCGGCACCACTATTGCCTTTGGCGACTATGGCATCCAGGCTGTGGAGCCGGCTTATGTCACCAACCGGCAAATTGAGGCTGCACGTATCGCCATGACCCGTCACGTCAAGCGTGGCGGCAAGGTTTGGATCAACGTTTTCCCCGACCGCCCACTGACCAAAAAGCCGGCCGAAACCCGAATGGGTTCAGGCAAAGGCTCACCAGAATGGTGGGTGGCCAACGTCAAGCCCGGCCGGGTTTTGTTTGAGCTTTCGGGCGTGTCGGAGCCGTTGGCTCGCGAGGCCATGAGCCGGGCCATGCACAAGCTCCCAATGAAATGCCGGTTTGTGCGGCGCGAGGGCGGTGAATGAAATGGCCATCGGTTCAAAGGACCTAATGCCAGAAAAGCTCGATCTGCTGGACGACGAACGCCTGCGGGCTGAACTCGACCGGGCCAAGGAAGAGCTGTTCAACCTTCGTTTCGCCAGTGCCACCAGCCAGCTTGAATCGCATGGCCGGCTCAAGGCGGTGCGCCGTGACATTGCCCGCATTTACACCATCATGCGTGAGCGCGAACTTGGGATTCGCACCGCACCAACTGCGACTGTGGAGGCAGACAAGTGAGCGCTGAAGCCGAGACCACCGCCAGAGCCCACCGCAAAACGCGCCGCGGCGTGGTGGTGAGCGACAAAATGTCCAAGACCGTAGTGGTTCGTGTGGAAGACCGAGTCAAGCACCCGCTCTACGGCAAGGTGCAAACCCGCTACTCCAAGGTCAAGGCCCATAACGAGGACAACAGTGCTGGCACTGGCGACTTGGTCTTGATTATGGAAACCCGTCCCCTTAGCGCAACCAAGCGGTGGCGCGTGGTGGAGATCCTGGAAAAGGCCAAGTAGGCAGGGGCAAGTAGATGATTCAGCAGGAATCGCGGCTCAAGGTAGCCGACAACACCGGGGCCAAGGAAATCTTGTGCATCCGGGTGCTGGGCGGTTCCGGCCGGCGCTACGCCGGTATTGGCGACGTCATTGTCGCCACCGTCAAGGATGCCATCCCAGGTGGCGGCGTCAAAAAGGGCGAGATTGTGAAAGCCGTGGTGGTGCGCACCAACAAGGAGCGCCGCCGCCCTGATGGCTCATATATCCGCTTTGATGAGAACGCAGCGGTCATTTTGAAGCCCGATGGCGAACCAAGGGGCACGCGCATTTTCGGTCCAGTTGGCCGGGAGTTACGTGACAAGCGGTATATGAAGATCATTTCGCTGGCGCCGGAGGTGTTGTAGATGGCCAACATAAAGAAGGGTGACCAAGTCAGGGTCATTGCCGGCCGCGACAAAGGCAAAACCGGTCGCGTCCTTGAGGTCCTCAAAGACAAAGACAAGCTGATTGTTGAGGGCGTCCAACGGGTGACCAAGCACACCAAGGTGGGCCAGTCGGCTCGGGGTGGACGTACCGGCGGCATTGAGACTGTTGACGCCCCAATCCACGTTTCGAACGTCATGCTGGTCGACCCGGCTTCGAAGGAGCCAACCAGGGTTGGTCACCGGATCGAAACCATCACCAGCCAAGGCCAAACCAAGCAGATCCGTGTGCGGTATGCCAAGCGCTCAGGTAAGGACGTCTAATGGCAGCTAAGACAAAAGAAAAACCGCCGGCACCGGCAGTCGAAGCACCAAAGCCCAGGCTGAAGGAACGCTACCGCAGTGAGATCCGGCCGGCTTTGCGCCAAGAGTTCGACCTGGACAACGTCCACCAAGTGCCATCTTTGACCAAGATTGTGGTCAATATGGGTGTGGGCGAGGCGGCCAGGGATTCGAAGCTGATCGACGGGGCGACTGCTGACCTGGCCAAGATCACCGGCCAGAAAGCCACCGTGACCAGGGCGCGGAAGTCCATTGCTCAGTTTAAGCTGCGCGAGGGCATGCCGATCGGAGCGCATGTGACGCTGCGCGGAGACCGGATGTGGGAGTTCTTGGACCGGCTGCTAACCATCGCCTTGCCGCGTATCCGCGACTTCCGTGGCCTGTCAGACCGCCAATTCGACGGTCAGGGCAACTACACCTTTGGCTTGACCGAACAATCGATGTTCCATGAGATCGACCAAGATCACATTGACCGCGTCCGCGGCATGGACATCACGCTAGTGACCACCGCAAGCAACGATGAGACAGGCCGGGCGCTGCTAAGGCAGCTGGGCTTCCCGTTCAAGGAGAACTGAAGTGGCAAAAACCGCACTGATCGTCAAGGCCGCGCGCAAACCTAAGTTCAAAGTGCGCGGCTATAGCCGCTGCAGCCGGTGCGGCCGGCCGCGCAGCGTCTACCGCAAGTTTGGCCTGTGCCGGGTGTGCCTGCGTGAGATGGCCCACCGCGGCGAACTACCAGGTATCACCAAGTCGAGCTGGTAACCACCTACGCCACAGGTGCTGGCCAGGCCGGCAAACCGTGGGGAGAAAGGGCAACACAACCAATATGACCATGACAGATCCGATAGCGGATATGCTCACCCGCATCCGCAACGCCAATTCGGCTCACCACGAAGAGGTGGAGATGCCGTACTCGAAGATGAAGGCCGCGATCGCTGAGATTCTGCGCAAAGAGGGCTACATCTTGGGCTGGGAGCAGACCGAGGCCCGCGTCGGTTCGACGCTGCGCGTGGAGTTGAAGTATGGACAGGACCGCGAGCGGGCTTTGTCCGGGCTGCGGCGCATTTCCAAGCCGGGCTTGCGGGTCTATGCCAAGTCAACCGGCCTGCCCAGGGTTCTAGGCGGTCTGGGCATTGCGATCTTGTCGACCTCGTCGGGGTTGCTGACAGATAGGCAAGCGGCCAAGAAAGGCGTGGGTGGGGAAGTCCTCGCCTACGTCTGGTAGGAACGGGGGCGAAAGCAGATGGCTTCACGAATTGGCAAGATGCCGGTGCCGGTACCCGGTGGCGTTGATGTGAAGATCGACGGTCGCCAGGTCACGGTCAAAGGTCCCAAAGGCACACTCAGCCGCCAACTACCCGAGCCAGTCAGCGTCAAACAGGGCCAGGACGGCGCCATTGTCCTGACCGTGCCAGATGAAGAGCGGCGCTCGCGGGCTATGCACGGGCTGTCACGGACTTTGGTGGCCAATATGGTCACCGGCGTGACCGAAGGCTATTCAAAGGTTCTCGAGATCGTTGGTACCGGTTACCGCGTTGTGGCCAAGGGCAGCGATCTGGAATTCTCGCTCGGTTTCTCCCACCCTGTGGTGGTCAAGGCGCCAGATGGCATCACCTTTGCGGTCGAATTGCCAACCCGCTTTTCGATCTCCGGAATCGACAAGCAGCAAGTAGGCGAAGTGGCGGCCAATATCCGCAAGTTGCGCAAACCAGAGCCCTACAAAGGTAAAGGCGTGCGGTACCAAGGCGAACAGGTCAGGCGCAAAGTTGGAAAGGCCGGTAAGTAGTCATGGCAACGGTTTCTCGTAGCGCTGGACGGGCCAAGCGGCACCATCGGGTGCGTAAGCATTTGGCCGGCACTGCCGCCCGTCCCCGCCTGGTTGTAACCAGGTCCGCCCGGCATATGTTGGCTCAAGTGGTCGACGATTCGCTGGGCCAGACTCTGGTCTCGGCTTCGACAATGGAGGCCAGTCTTAGACAAGAAAAGGCTGACAAGACGGCCAAGGCCAAGCGAGTCGGCGAATTGATCGCCGAGCGGGCCAAGGCCCAAGGCATTGGCGCGGTTGTGTTTGACCGGGCCGGTAACAAGTACCACGGCCGGGTTGCCGCCGTGGCCGATGGCGCCCGTGAGGGCGGGTTGGCGCTCTAATGGGAAGGCAGACCAACTGATGGCAGAGCTGCAGCAGACCGGGGCTGGCGATTCCCAGCGCCGCGACGGCGACAAGCGTGATGACCGCCGCGATGACCGCCGCGAAGGCGGTCGTGACGGTGGCCGCAATGGTGGCCGCGACGGTGGCCGGCGCGACCAGTCGCGCCGCGGTGGACGTGATGGCGATGATCGCAATCAGTTCATGGAGCGGGTGGTTTCGATCAACCGCGTGGCCAAAGTGGTCAAAGGCGGCCGGCGGTTCTCCTTCACCGCCCTGGTGGTGGTCGGTAACGGCGACGGCATGGTTGGCGTTGGCTACGGTAAGGCCAAAGAAGTGCCTGCGGCTATCGCCAAAGGCGTCGAGGAGGCCAAGAAGGCCTTTTTCAAGGTGCCGCGGATCCAGAAGACCATCCCTCATCCCATCCAGGGCGAGTCCGCAGCTGGTGTTGTTTTCATGCGCCCAGCCGCGCCTGGGACCGGTGTTATCGCCGGTGGACCGGTGCGCGCAGTGCTCGAATGTGCCGGTATCCACGATGTTTTGTCTAAGTCACTGGGCAGCGCCAACGCCATCAACATTGCCCATGCCACGGTGGCGGCGCTCAAAGCCTTGGAGGAACCGCAAACCGTGGCCGCTCGCCGCGGCCTGCCGGTCGAAGATGTGGCGCCAGCGCCACTGCTGCGGGCGATTGCAGCCGGTGCCAAGGCTAACGAGGAGCAGCCATGACCACTCTGGTAATCAAGCAGATCAGATCGGCTATTGGCGGCAAGCGGAACCAGCGCGAGACGCTGCGTACGCTGGGCCTGCGCAAGATTGGTCAAAGCGTCGAAAAGCCGGACCGCCCGGAAATCAGGGGCATGGTCCGCACGGTGGCTCACCTAGTGAGTGTGGAGGAGATTGACTGATGGCAACGGACAAGGATTTCGATCCGGCTGCCGGCGCTCCGGCCGAGCCCAAGGCCGACCAGGCCAAGTCAGCCGAACCCAAAGCCGACCAGGCAGAAAAGCCTGAGCCGAAGGCTGACAAGGCCGATAAGCCTGAACCCAAGGCGGAAAAGCCAAAGGCCGACAAGCCCAAGGCTGACAAGGCTGAGCCAGCCGAACCCAAAGCCGACCAGGCAGACAAGCCTGAACCCAAGGCGACCGTCAGCGAGGCTGAGGGCGAGGACGTCACGGAAGACACGACATCGGACAAGGTACAGGTACTCAAACTGCACCACCTCAGGCCGGCCCCAGGCGCCAAAAAGGCCAAGATACGGGTCGGTCGCGGCGAGGGCGGCACCAGAGGCAAAACCGCCGGTCGCGGCACCAAGGGCACCAAGGCTCGCGGCCGGGTGCCGGCCCGCCTAGAGGGCGGCCAGATGCCACTGCATATGCGCCTGCCCAAGCTGCGCGGCTTCAAA
>WQXJ01000013.1 GCA_009784895.1 Micrococcales bacterium
ACCAGAGGCAAAACCGCCGGTCGCGGCACCAAGGGCACCAAGGCTCGCGGCCGGGTGCCGGCCCGCCTAGAGGGCGGCCAGATGCCACTGCATATGCGCCTGCCCAAGCTGCGCGGCTTCAAAAACCCGTTCACCACCCAGTACCAGGTAGTCAACCTGGACAAGCTCAATCAGCTCTATCCAGAAGGCGGCTTGGTGACCTCCGCCGATTTGGCCCTCCGGGGCGCCGTCAGGCCAAACCGGCTGGTCAAGGTGTTGGGCGGCGGTGACGTGACGGTCAAACTAGACCTTGAAGTCGATGCCTGCTCCAAGAGCGCCATCGACAAGATTTTGGCCGCTGGCGGGTCAGTCAGCGGTACGGACAGATAGAGTTGATCAGACTTCGCCCTAGGTGAGGTCGAACTAGGCACCGGGAGGGAATCAGTGCTTCGCACTTTCGCGAGGGCGTTTAGAACGCCGGACTTGCGCCGCAAGCTGCTGTTCACAATTGGCATCATGGTGCTTTTCAGGGTCGGCTCATTTATCCCGACCCCCGGTGTTGACTACGGCGCCATTGCCCAAATGCAGGAGCAGGCGGCGCAAAACGATCTGCTTTCGTTGATCAACCTGTTTTCTGGTGGTGCCTTGCTCCAGCTGTCGGTCTTTGCCCTGGGCATCATGCCCTACATCACGGCATCGATCATTGTCCAGCTGCTGCGCGTGGTTATCCCGCGCTTCGAAACCCTGCACAAAGAGGGGCAGTCAGGCCAAACCAAACTGACGCAGTACACCCGCTACCTGACCATAGCCCTGGCCGTGTTGCAGTCCACCATGGTGATTACCACGGCCCGGACTGGCCAGCTGTTTGGCAACACCGGCACCGATGTCCAGCTGATCTACAACGACGGCCCTATGACCATCGCTCTGATGATTTTGACCATGACTGCCGGCACCGGCTTGATCATGTGGCTGGGCGAGCTGATCACCGAAAAAGGTGTTGGTAACGGCATGTCACTGCTGATCTTCACCTCGATTGTGGCCGGCTTCCCAGGTTCGATGGCCTCGATTCTGCAGCGGGGCGGCCAAGGTAACGCGGTGACCAACTTCATTGTGGTGCTGGTGGTGTTCCTGGCCGTGATCGTGGCCGTGATCTTCGTTGAACAGTCCCAGCGCCGCATCCCGGTGCAATACGCCAAGCGTATGGTGGGCCGGCGAACCTATGGCGGTTCTTCGACCTACCTGCCCATCAAGATCAACACGGCCGGGGTCATTCCGGTTATCTTCGCCAGCTCGATCCTGTCTTTGCCTTCGATGCTGCTGCAATTCGCCGGCGACAGACAACTGCCTGAGGTATTCAACTGGCTGCAGAGGAACCTCCATTCCACGGCCGGGTTCTACATGCTCCTGTATGGCCTGTTGATCATCTTCTTTGCCTTCTTCTACACCGCCATCACCTTCAACCCCGAAGAAACGGCCGACAACATGAAGCGCTACGGCGGCTTCATCCCGGGCATCAGAGCCGGCAAACCCACGGCCGAATACCTGACTTATGTCATTAACCGAATCAACACTCCAGGTGCCATCTACTTGGCAATCGTGGCGTTGATTCCGCAAGTGCTGTTCGGGGCCCTGGGCATCACCCAAAACCTGCCGTTTGGCGGGACCACGCTGCTGATCATTGTTGGTGTCGGTCTTGACACCGTCAAGCAGATCGAATCCCAGCTCCAGCAGCGGCACTATGAGGGCTTTTTGAGGTGACTTGCCGCCTAGTTCTACTAGGTCCACCAGGTTCTGGCAAAGGAACGCAAGGGGCCATACTGGCCGAACGCTTAGGCATCCCGACCATCTCCACCGGTGCGTTGTTCCGTGACCAGATGGCTCGAGGCACAGCCCTTGGGGTCGAAGCCCAGACTTACATTGCCCAAGGCCATCTGGTACCGGACCGGGTGACCAACGCAATGGTTGATCAACGGCTAGATGGGGCTGATCTGGCCGGCGGTTTCATTCTTGACGGCTACCCGCGCAACGTCGACCAGGTGGCGGTGCTGGATGCGATGCTGGCCAAGCGGTCCATAGATATTGACGCCGCCCTTGAGCTGACCTTGCCGGAGGAGCTGATCGTTGACCGGCTGCTCAAGCGGGCGGTGATTGAAGGCCGGGCTGACGACACTGAACCAGTCATCCGCGAGCGGCTCAAGGTCTACCACGCCGAGACCGCGCCCATCGCGGCGCTTTACCGTGGCCTCAACGCCCTGCTGGAAGTTGACGGCCTGGGCACAGTCGACCAGGTCTCCCAGCGCTTGCAGGACCGGGTGGACTCTTTGGCGGGGTCGTAGGGTGTCCCGGCGCCGGATCGAGCTGAAAACCCCCGGTCAAATTGAGGCCATGCGAGCCTCCGGGCTGGTCACAGCGGCGGCGCTAGCGGCCTTGGAGGCCGCCGTTGTGCCTGGTGCAAAGGCCAAGTACCTTGACGACCTGGCCCGCGACATCATTCGCCAGCACGGCGCCGAGCCAAGTTTCCTGGGCTACCGAGGCTTTCCCGCCTCAATCTGCGTCTCGATCAACGAGGTGGTGGTGCACGGCATCCCCGAAGGCCAGGTCATCCACGAAGGCGATCTGGTGTCTGTCGATTGTGGCGCCGTGTTGGACGGCTGGCATTCAGACGCGGCTTTCACGGTGGTGGCTGGTGAAGGGTCGGCCGTGGCCGAATGCCTCAACCAGGTCGCGCGCCAGGCCCTGTGGGACGGCTTGGCGGCCTTCGCCAAAGCCAAGCATCTGGGTCAAGTTGGGGCCGCCATTGAACAAAGTGTCAAGGCCTCCGAACCGACGTTCTCTGTTGTCGAGGAGTACACCGGCCACGGCATTGGCACGGCCATGCATATGGAGCCAGAGGTGCCCAATGTGGCGCGGCGCTCCCGCAGTCCGCGTGTCTCGCCCGGCCTGGTGGTGGCAATCGAGCCGATGGTGGTGGCGCAGGCGATTGCCACATCCCTCGACTCAGATGGCTGGACCGTGCGAACCGTTGACGGCGGGTTGGCAGCCCACTGGGAGCACACCGTGGCCCGGACTGCCGCTGGCATTTGGGTATTGACCGCGCCCGATGGCGGCGCCTCAGAAATGCAGGCCCGCGGCGTCAACGTGGGACCCTAGTCGAGTGTCTGGCAACACTCTCCTAGGGTCCAGGGCAGCGTTTTCTGGCCGCATCTTCGCTGGTAGCCGTTTCACGGCTACCGCGTGCGACACGGCAGGGCCTGTTTTCAAGCAGGCCCCATGTCGAGTGCCTAACGACACTCTCCTAGGGCCCAGGGCGGCCATTTCTGGCCGCATCTTCGCTGGTGGCGCAGCGCGCGCACCGCGTGCGACACGGCGGTTGGTGTAATGGGTGGAGCACTGGGCGGTTTTGTTGTTGTCTCATTGCCCATCGCCGTGGGCTACACGGTGGCCCGGACCGGTTTGCTTGGACCGGCGACTCATGCTTCGCTTAGCCGGCTGGTTTTCTATGTCCTGATGCCGGTGCTGTTGTTCACCGTGCTAGCCAAGGCCGAATTGGACGTAGTTTTCTCCAAATTGGCCCTGACCTCCTTTGTCACCGCCTTGGTCATGTTTGCTCTCTACAGCCTGATCGCCGGACTGGTTTTGCGGCGCCAGGCCGGTGCGGTGGTGGTTGGCGCGCTCAGTTCCGGTTACACCAACGCCAATAACATTGGCCTACCCATCGCCATCCATATGCTGGGCCAGGCCTCACTGGTAGCGCCGGTGATTCTGTTCCAGACCCTGGTCTTTTCCCCGATCGCGCTGGCGGCGCTGGATCTGGGCTCTTCGCGGCGCGGCTCGCTGGGGCGGGTGCTGGTTGGGGCGTTGGCCAATCCGGTGGCGTTGGGTTCAGGGGTTGGGCTAGCAATCAACCTACTGCCATGGGATCTGCCATTTGTGGTGATGGACGCCCTTAGCTTGATTGGCGGTGCGGCGGTGCCAATCATGCTGATCGCACTGGGCATGTCGCTGTACGGGCGGCAGTCCCTCGGCTCGGGGACTTCAGGCCACGACGCCTTTCTGGCGGCCGGTTTCAAGCTGCTGTTGATGCCAGTGGTGGCCTTCTTGCTGGCGCATTTCGTCTTCGGTCTCGATTCTGTCCAAACCTATGCCGCCGTGGTGCTGGCGGCCTTGCCTACGGCCGGCAATGTTCACAACTACGCCATGCGCTTCAACCAGGCCACATCCTTGGCCCGCGACGCCATCACCCTGACCGTAATAGGCGGTGCCCCGGTGCTGCTGGCAGCGGCCGCCATCTTTGCCTAAACAGCTCCGCTAATGAACGCTGGCACGCTGACCAGGTTCGGTGATTTAGATCATTTGGATGAACCGGGCTTGCCAGGAGCCGCGGTCGCGCTCCATGCGCAGTGCGACGGTGCGCACCCGGCCAGGGCTGGTGCGGACCAAAGCGACCTCGAGGACACGCTCGTTGACCCGGCATAGACGCAGTTGGTGTCTAGATTGGCCGGCTGGACGGGGCCGGCTGCGGGCGGCCATGGCGTGCTGTTCTAGGCGGATAATGACGTCAGGACTGGCGTAACGACGCAGAGCTGGGGCGGGGGAATGCCCCTGCATGGCGGCCAGAATACAGGCCACTACAAACTTCAGGCAGACATCTGGTCTTTGGGCCCGGCCGGCAGGGTGGGGCATAGGCGGATGAGAGACCGTTCGAGTCAGGTCCATTGGACAACTCCCTGTGTCGTGGAGCCTGACCGGTGGCCAGACCCCGACCTTTGCGGACGCTGGTTGGCTAGACACCAATCAGCTGAGACGCGGAGCTCATCGCAGTCTCGATCCTCGACCACTAGTGCCAAGTCTGCTGGTGAACAATTCCCCTTGGCCACTTGTCGCTTTCAACGCACCTTGTTCACCGACTCCCGAGCGCCTAAGCCCGAGGACTGGACACTAGCCTGCACGATTTTCGCTAGACAAAGCCAGCGAAAATAGGCTGGCCTGTGGATGAGCCGGCGAACTACACCGCGGGCATTTTTGAGCCCTGGTCAGTAGCCCGGGCGGTTGAGGCATTGGACCCAGCCGGACTGACTGATGGCGGGCCGGCCACTGATTGCACCCTTTGCTTATGCAAAGTGTTAGCCGCACGGCTCTGGGGGACTTGGTCTGTGGTACCTACGCAAAGCGGTGCTTATTCGACAGTAGATTTCCTCTTCGCCGCGCGACCGGTGGTGCCAAGGGTCGTCGACTTGGGAATCGACAGGTCGGTTCCTTCGGGGAAGTAGTGGCGCAACTGATGACCAACCAGGCGCCACAACCGGTTCAGTACAGGTGGCTCAGGACTGACGAGGCTGCCTTGACACCGGAGCCAATGGCGGGCCCCGCCCGCCTGGCGACCTGGTCGAGCGGCTAGTTTGGCTGGTTCGGCCGGTCCTTGGCCCACAACACCTGTGGCTGCCGGATCAAGGCCGGGCTCCGGCCAAGCCAGACGGCGCTGAGGCCTGGGCCTTTATTTCTTTGCTGTCCGCTTGCATCTTGGTCACCTGATCTGTCAGACTGAAAGATGAACCGGTTCAGTGACTAAGGGGATCCAAGCCTGTGTCGCCTGTGGGCCGGGCTGTTGCACCGAATAGGAGGGATGGCGCAATTGGGCGAGCTTGATGTGGCTGGCTGGCGTCAGTCTCTTGACGAGGAGCTGCGCCACCGCATCATCCCGTTTTGGCGTTCACTGCGTGACGATGACTATGGCGGCTACTTTGGGCGCGTCGACTGGGACCTGAACCGCTGGCGGTTTGGCCACAAGGCCGCATTGCTCAACAGTCGGATCATGTGGTTTTTTGCCACCGCGGCCAAGCGATTTGGCGACGAGGATCTGCTGGCCGAGGCCCAACATGCTTTTCGTTTCTTGGTCGACCACTGCCTGGACCACGCCGGCGGCGGGGTGGTGTGGTCAGTCAGTCACGACGGGACTTGGCGCGACACTACTAAACAGGCCTACAACCAGGCCTTTGCCATTTATGCCCTGGCGGCCTATTACCGAGTCAGCCGGGACAAGGCGGCCCTTGACCTAGCCTTTGATCTGTTTGAGCTGGTCGAGCGACGCTTTGGCGCGGCACCTGGTTACATCGAGGCCTTCGATCAGAGCTTTAGGCCAATTGCCAACGACAAGTTGTCAGAAAACGGCGTACTGGCCGAGCGCACCATGAACACGCTGTTGCACACCTTCGAAGCCTACGCCGGCCTATACCAGGCCAGTGATGGTGAGGCGGCGGTGGGCCAGGCCATGGGTCGGATTCTAGATCTCTTCTGCAAGAGGATCTACAACCAAACAGAGCGTCGCCTCGAGGTGTTCTTTGACGCCAAGCTGGCCCCACTGCTTAACCTGCAGTCCTTTGGCCACGACATCGAGGCCTCTTGGCTGCTGGTGTGGGGAACGGATCTGCTCGGAGATCCTAAGCTCTCTCAGCGAGCCAGCGAGATTGGGGCTGGTCTAGTCGACTCTGTCTACAACCGCGCCTACCGCGACGGTTCGGTTGCCTTCGAAAGCCTCGACTCCAAGCTCAACACCAGCCGAGTGTGGTGGGTTCAGGCCGAGGCAATGGTGGCGTTTTACGCCGCCTCGACCAGAACCCCCGATCCGCGGCGAGCTCGGCTCTATCGCCAAGCGTCGCACCAGCTGTGGGACTTTTGCTCCAACCGCCTGGCCGACCCAAGACCTGGATCGGAATGGTTCTGGGCGGTTGACGCGGTGGGGCAACCGGTGCCCGGCCAGCCCATCGCCTCGACCTGGAAATGTCCCTACCATTCTGGCCGGGCCTGCCTAGAGATGTTGGCCTATCTTGAGACCCAGCCTGGAACTACCGTCACGGAGGATGAACGTGCTGCATCCTAACTACCACGCCCTAGCGGCCGAATATGCCGACCTGATTGCCCGCCCCAATTATGCGCTGCCCCAAGCCCGCGGGGTTCTGACCCGTTGGGCTAACCCGGTGTTGACCAGGGATCACATTCCCCCTGCCTGGGTCTTTGATCTCAATGTCGAAACCAACCCTCACTTTCTACCCCGCCTTGGCGTCAACTCGGTTTTCAACGCCGGGGCCATCAAGCTGGCCGGCCGCTACCATTTGGTGGCCCGGGTCGAGGGGGTCGACCGCAAGTCGTTCTTCGCGGTAGCAAGTTCTGACAGCCCAACTGAAGGTTTCGCTTTTGCCGACTATCCGGTTCAAATACCTGACACCGTGCCAGAAGAGGTCGACGTCTACGACATTCGGGTGACGGCCCACCAAGATGGCTGGATTTACGGTGTCTTTTGTTCTGAGGCCAAAGATCCCAACAACACCGAAGTCAGCGCGGCGGTAGCCTACGCCGGCCTGATCCGGACGCGTGACCTGGTGACATGGGAACGCCTCGGTAACGTGGTGACCTCTACCTCATCGCAGCAGCGCAACGTCGTGTTGCATCCGGAATTCGTGGACGGCCAGTACGGCCTTTACACCCGGCCGATGGACGGCTTCATCGATGTTGGTAGCGGCGGTGGCATCGGTTTTGGGCTGGCCCCAAACCTTGACCAGGCAGTGGTTGGCGCCGAGCGCGTCATCTCGCCGCGTCGCTTCCACGCCGTCTTTGAAGCCAAGAACGGGGCCGGCGTGGTGCCAATTAAGGGCCAGCGTGGCTGGTTGCACATCGCCCACGGTGTGCGACTAACTGCGGCCGGCCTGCGCTATGTGCTTTACGGTTTTGCCACCGCGCTAGACGATCCGGGCCGGGTGATTGCCGAACCAGGTGGCTACCTGCTGGCACCAATGGGGACGGAGCGGGTTGGCGACGTTGGCAACGTTGCTTTCAGCGGCGGCGCCATTGTGGGCGATGACGGCACCTGCTACGTCTACTACGCCTCGGCCGACACGCGCATGCATGTGGCCTCGGCCAGCCTCGAGGCTCTGGAGGACTACATTTTTGCAACTCCGCCAGACGCCCTGCGCTCGGTCGACTGCGTGCGCCAGCGCAGCGACCTGATTAGCCGGAATCTTGATCTGTTGGCGGCTGTGAACCGTTCCATCTGACCAGCCCACCGGACCGATCCAGACCACCTGGACCAGGCCGGTTCTCCATGGTTACCACATTGTTACCAAATAACTGAACCGGTTCATTGTATTGTCCGGCATTTGCCAGTAGCGTGGTACCCAGAGACCGCGGTGTGGCCGTGGGATCGCATCTTCGATGGCTCATCAAAGACGACGAGAGGACCTGACAATGAAGATCAAGGCGATGGCAGCGCTGGCACTGAGCGCGCTGGTGGCGACCTCTTTGAGCGCCTGCAGCAGCGACAATGAAGCTGACACTGCCTCATCCGAAATCAAAGGCGAAATAACTGTGTTGACCCACAGGACTGACCTTGACCAAGACGGCACGTTGAAGGGCTACGCCGACCGCTTCATCGCCAAGTACCCCGATGTCACAAAGGTTACCTTTGAGTCCATCACCGCCTATGACGAAGACGTCGCCCTGCGGCTGTCGACCGGTGACTTTGGCGACGTGTTGTCAATACCAAACGGCGTCACCAACGACCAACTGGCAAGTTTCTTTGAGCCGTTCGGCGCCATGGCGGACCTTGAAGGCAAGTACCGCTTCCTGGACGCTTTCGCAGTTGGTGACCAGGTCTACGGCTTGGCCCAAGGCGGCATTGCCACCGGAGTGGTCTACAACACCAGAATCTTCGCCGAGGCCGGGATCGACAGCCCGCCCACAACCTACGACGATTTCTTTGCGGCCCTGCAAGCGGTCAAGGACAAGACTGAGGCCATCCCGCTTTACACCAACTACAAGGACGCCTGGCCGCTGGGTGACCTGCAACGCAATATGGGCGCGGCCCTGGGCAACGCCAACGCCAGGAACGATATGACCCAGACCGACACCCCCTGGGCCGAGGGCGGCGACGCCTATTGGCTCGATTCGCTCATCTATGACGCAGTTGACAAGGGTCTAACCGAGGACAGCCCGGCCACCACCAACTGGGAAGAGTCCAAGACGCTGCTCGGCACCGGCCAGGTGGCCACGCTAGTACTACAGTCCTGGGCTATCTCTCAGATGCAAGGGGCGGCCGAGGAGGCCGGCGCCTCGGGCGACGACATCGGCTTCATGCCGGTGCCTTCAGCTGAAGCTGGCAAGAGCTACGCCGCCGTGCTGGGCGATCGTTACTACGCCATCAACAAGGACTCCAAAAACAAGGCCACGGCTCAGGCTTGGGTTGAGTTCATGATCGAAGAATCAGGCTACGACGCCGACCAAGGCTTTGTCTCAACCCTGTTGACAGCGCCCCTGCCGTCCAATTTGTCTGCCTTGACCGACCTTGGCACCGAGCTGTTTGAACCGACCGCGGCACCGGCCGGCCAAGAGGGTCTATTCGACGCCATCGACCAGGCGGCCGAGATCGGCTGGTCTTCAGGCCCCTATCGCCAAGCCTTAGTTGATCAAGCGCGTGAGCACAAACCCAAGGCGGAGGCGTTTGATGCGCTCAACGCCAAATGGGCCCAAGGCAGGGCTGAGGCCGGCTAATTAGTCTGCGCCAAGCTGCTTGACGGGTCTGGTCTGGTTGCTAGGTTGGGGGTTGGGGTCTAGAGGAAGCGACCCCGGCCCCCGGCCTTGCCAGCACAGGGAGGTGAGCGCTCTTGAGTGACGCCCTGGTGCGGCCGGTGCCCGCCGGACGGCCGGCATCGGCGCGGCGAGGGGGCCAAACCAGAAAGCCCTTGACCAAGCGCAAAGTCATTCGGGCCATCACCCCCTGGGCCTTTCTGGCCTTACCGCTGGGACTGTTGGTCCTGTTGACCTACCTGCCAGCGGCCAACCTGATCCGCTATTCGTTTACCAGCTGGGACGGGATTGGTCCGGATCAAGACTGGGTGGGGCTGGCCAACTACCAACGGATGGCGACCGACCCGAGCTTGTACCGGGTGTTGCTGGTCAGTGGGTTTTACCTGGCAGGCGCCTTTATCCAGATGGCGATCGCGCTCTACTTTGCCACCATCTTGTCCTTCAAAGTCAGGTTCAAGAACTTCTTCAAGGGCGTCTTGCTCTTTCCATATCTGCTCAATGGTGTGGCCATTGGCTTTGTCTTTTTGTACTTCTTCAAACCAGGCGGAACTCTAGATGTGACCTTGGCTTTCTTGGGGATTCACGATCCACCGCTCTGGCTCGATGAGCCCGGACTGGTTAACGCCTGCCTGTCCGGGGTATCTGTCTGGCGTTTCACGGGTTTGAACTTTGTCTTGTTCCTAGGAGCCATCCAGTCGATTCCAGGCGACCTGTACGAGGCCGCCAGCCTGGACGGCGCCAATTCCTGGCACCGCTTTTGGTACATCATCCTGCCCGGCATCCGTCGGGTCGTCACCTTGAGTTTCATCCTGGCGATTTCCGGGGCCCTTTCCGTCTTTGAGATCCCGTTCGTGATGCAGGGTTACGCTGTCCGCTCCAAGACCTTTGCCATTCAGGCCGTCGAAAAGGCTTTCGTCAACCACAAGGTCGGGCTGGCTGCAACTATGTCGATTGTGCTGCTGGCTTTGGTGCTGTTGGTTACCTGGCTCCAGCGGCGTTTCTTCCCCGACGAGAGGATCGACTTAGCATGATCCTGGTCCGTTTCCTGGCCGGCTGTGGCAAGTACGTCTCCTTGCTTATTGCCGCGGTGGTTTGCATTGGCCCGCTGGTGGTAGTGCTCTTCGCCTCGCTGAAGACCTCAGAGGAATACGCCCGGACCGGACCGCTGGTACCGCCACAAGACTGGGTCAACCTTTCGAACTACGCCACCGCCTTTAGTCAAGGTCAGATGGTTCGCGGCTTCATCAACACGGCCATCATCTTGGGTCTGTCCCTCCTGGGCGCCATCTTCGCCGGGACCCTGGCGGCCTACGCTCTTGATCGCTTTGCTTTTCGTGGCCGCCGCCTGGTCTACAACGCCTTTCTCGTAGCCAGTTTGATCCCTGCGGTGTTGATGCAGGTGGCGACCTTCCACATCATTTCCGGGCTGGGTTTGTTCAACACCCGAGGCGCCGCCATTTTGCTGTTCATGGGCACTGATGTCATCGCCATATACATCTTCTTGCAGTTCATGGCTTCAATACCGGTGTCGCTCGACGAGGCCGCCATGCTGGAAGGAGCTTCGCGCTGGACCATCTACTGGCGCATCATCTTGCCGCTGTTGCGCCCGGCCATCGCCACGGCGGTAATAATCAAAGGCATCGCCATTTACAACGAGTTCTACATCCCGTTCCTGTACATGCCGTCAGGTGACCTGGGCGTCATTTCAACTTCGCTGTACCGCTTCAAGGGGCCTTTTGGCGGCCAGTGGGAGATCATCTCGGCCGGCATTGTGCTGGTGATCGTGCCCACGCTGGTCTTGTTCTTGTTCCTACAACGGTTCATTTACCGGGGACTTGTCGCCGGGGCTGTCAAATGACCCCGAAACGGCCGAAGGCCGCTAGTGTTACCGGCGTGGGCAGGCCAACCATCACCCAGATCGCCGAGCTGGCGGGCGTGTCAAAGTCCGCTGTCTCCTACGCCTTAAACAACAAGCCCGGGGTTTCGCCCGCCACTAGAGCGCGGATTATGGCCGTGGCCAACCAGTTGGATTGGCGGCCCTCGAAGGCGGCCAGGGCTCTGGTCTGCAACCGGGTCGGGGCGATTGGCTTGGCGCTGAACCGGCCAGCCAGGTTGCTGGGCCTGGAACCGTTCTACATGGAGTTCATCTCCGGGGTCCAGGAGGTCTTGGCGCCCAGAGACATTCTGCTGGTGTTCAAAGTGGCTTCGACACTAGATGAGGAGATGGCGACCTACCGGTCCTGGGCTTCTGCCAAGACGGTTGACGGTGTGCTTCTAACCGACCTGGTTGAACAAGACCCGCGCCCAGCTTTCGTGCGCCAGCTGGCCTTGCCGGCGGTAGTGGTGGGTCCGCAGCCAGATGAGTCCACGGTGGCGCGTTGGACGTCCGATGCCGCGGCTATGCGTGAGGTGGTGCGTTACCTTGTGGCGCTGGGTCACCGGGATATCGCTCGAGTGGCCGGGACGGCCAACTACTTGCACGTCCAGGACCGCTCCGCCGCCATGGTGGACGAAATGGCGGCGCTGGGCCTGGCGGCGCCGACCATTTTGAACACTGACTTCAGCGAAGAACAAGGCATCCAGGCCACTCGCCGGCTCTTGTCCCAACCCGAACGCCCCACCGCCATCGTCTACGACAACGATGTTATGGCGGCAGTTGGTTTGGCGGTGGCGGCAGAAATGGGTGCCCAGGTACCCGGCGATTTCTCGTTTGTGGCCTGGGATGATTCGCTCCTGAGCCGGATGGCCCATCCGGCTTTGACCTCGACCTCGGTCCAGGTCCATCGCTATTCGATGGCTGTGGCCCAGGCCCTGCTGGACTTAGTCGACGGTGGTCAGCCGGATTCGGGACCCTTTGGCCAACCGGGGATCACCGTCAGGGCGTCAACCGGCCGCCCCAAGTAACGGTCAAGACGAATCTGGCTGCGGCCTTGTTGCCAGCAGAGCGGACCTGGGCGCTAACTGCGGCAATTGCGGATGCAGATTGGGCATGTCCGCGCTGATGGCGTACACTGGCCGGCTGGACGTGTGCGCCTGCCGGTGGCCGGTTGTCGCACCAGGTATTTGAGTCTTTGCGGAGGGATATGGCCAAGAAGGACGGTGTCATCGAAATTGAGGGCACAGTGGTTGAGGCGTTGCCCAACGCCATGTTCCGGGTCGAGTTGACCAACGGGCACAAGGTGTTGGCTCATATCTCTGGCAAGATGCGCCAGCACTACATCCGGATCCTGCCTGAAGACCGGGTAGTGGTTGAGCTGAGCCCCTATGACCTGGACCGCGGCCGTATTGTCTACCGGTATAAGTGAGCAAAGGAAACAACTGGTGAAGGTCAAGCCCTCCGTCAAGAAGATCTGCGAGAAATGCAAGGTCATCCGTCGCGGTGGCACCGTGATGGTGATTTGCCAAAACCCTCGCCACAAGCAGCGTCAAGGCTAAGAACCCGGTCAGCAACCAGGTTCTGGCTGTCACGGGCCTCGGTCCGGGGCGGTGAAAAAATGAAAAGCGCAATGGCATCGGTTGGCTCGTTTGGGCCAGCTGAAACCCCCGGTTGGAGGCCGGGGCCCGCAAGGGGCGCCGTTGCGGCAGACCTCCACCTGGACACCAGGAGTACAGCCATATGGCTCGTCTAGTCGGTGTGGACCTGCCGCGCGAAAAGCGCGTTGAGGTCGCACTCACCTACATTTTCGGCATCGGGCGCACTCGTGCCGCCAAGACCTTAGAGGCCACCAAGGTCAGCCCTGACACTCGCGTCAAGGACCTGGGTGACCAGGAACTGGTGGCCCTGAGGGATTTCATCGAAGCCAACTACCGCGTCGAAGGTGACCTTCGCCGCGAGATTCAAGCCGACATTCGCCGCAAGGTGGAGATCGGGTCCTACCAGGGTATTCGCCACCGGCGTGGACTGCCGGTCCACGGCCAGCGGACCAAAACCAACGCTCGCACCCGCAAGGGTCGCAAGCGCACAGTAGCTGGCAAGAAGAAGGCCGGCAAGAAGTAGTCCGCCCGAAGCAGACCTCAAAAGGAGAACTAGGCAGCCATGCCCCCTAAGACCCGCGCCGGCGCCAGGAAGGTGCGCCGCAAGGACAAGAAGAACGTGCCGGTTGGTCACGCCCACATCAAGTCCACCTTCAACAACACCATCGTTTCGATCACCGACCCGGGTGGCGCCGTGCTGGCCTGGGCCTCCTCTGGCCAAGTTGGCTTTAAGGGTTCGCGCAAGTCGACTCCCTTCGCCGCCCAGCTGGCGGCCGAGGCCGCCGCCCGCCGCGCCCAGGACCACGGTGTCAAGAAAGTTGACGTCTACGTCAAGGGCCCAGGTTCCGGCCGCGAGACCGCCATCAGGTCGCTGCAAGCCGCCGGCCTGGAGGTCGGATCGATCAGCGATGTCACCCCCCAAGCCCACAACGGCTCCCGCCCGCCCAAGCGACGCCGGGTCTAACAGCCTTGGTCTGAGGTTACGGGCTAGAACCCAGCCACCTCAGACACGCCCGCGTGGCCCTTTCCGCAAGGTCGGGTAGCCACAAAGGCCAGGGCCGGCATCGGGCACTGCCTGTTCCGGCCCGCACCTGGTCAACAGACCGAGTTTGATCAGGTGGAACTGAATCCGAAGCAGAGTCTCATATAGCGGGGGCTCTGAGAATAGGAATTCCTGCCAGTGCTGATTGCACAACGTCCCACCTTGACCGAACAGGTCGAATCTGACACCCACTCACGCTTTGTGGTCGAACCGCTCGAACCGGGCTTTGGCTACACCCTGGGCAACTCGCTGCGGCGCACCTTGCTCAGCTCCATTCCCGGTGCCGCCGTCACCTCATTGCGCGTCGACGGCGTACTGCACGAATTTTCCACTGTGCCCGGCACCAAAGAAGATGTCACCGATATCATCTTGGCGCTGAAGAACCTGGTCGTCTCCTCCGAACACGACGTGCCGGTGGTGATGTACCTGCGCAAACAGGGCCCCGGCGAGGTCACCGCAATGGATATCACACCGCCGGCAGGGGTCGAGGTGCACAACCCTGACCTGCATATTGCCACTCTCAACGCCAAGGGCAAGCTTGAGGTCGAATTGACCGTCGAGCGTGGCCGTGGTTACGTCAGCGCGGTGCAAAACAAGACCCCAGAAGCCGAGATTGGCCGTATTCCGATCGACTCGATCTACTCCCCGGTTCTCAAAGTCACCTACAAGGTTGAGGCCACTCGCGTGGAGCAGCGGACCGACT
The DNA here is from genome assembly GCA_009784895.1 of Micrococcales bacterium. Taxonomy (NCBI): domain Bacteria; kingdom Bacillati; phylum Actinomycetota; class Actinomycetes; order Micrococcales; species Micrococcales bacterium. The sequence continues at coordinate 14,775 of WQXJ01000013.1, forward strand.
TTGACCGGCTGATTGTTGATGTCGAAACCAAGCGGTCAATCAGCCCGCGTGATGCCCTGGCTAGTGCCGGCAAAACACTGGTTGAGCTCTTTGGTCTAGCCCACGAGCTTTCGCCCGAGGCCGAGGGCATCGAGATTGGCCCCAGCCCAACCGACGCCGCCTTGGCAGCTGACCTGGCCCTACCAGTCGAAGACCTGGACCTGACGATCCGTTCCTACAACTGCCTCAAACGTGAAGGCGTTCACACAGTCGGCGAGTTGGTGGCTCGCAGCGAATCGGATCTGCTGGACATCCGCAACTTCGGCTCGAAGTCGATTAGCGAGGTCAAGGAGAAACTGGCGGCTTTGGGCTTGAGCTTGAAGGATTCGCCGCTGGACTTCGACGCCACCGAGCTAACGGGTCCGGAGTTCATAGAGGAAGATTCGGCCTTCTAGGGCCAACTAAGCAAAGGAGACTTTCATGCCTACCCCCGCTAAGGGTGCCCGGCTGGGCGGTGGCCCAGCGCATGAGCGGTTGATTCTGGCCAATCTGGCCACCCAGCTGTTTGAGCACAAGTCGATCACGACCACGCTGCACAGGGCCAAGCGCCTGCGGCCTTTCGCCGAGCGACTCATCACCTTCGGCAAACGAGGCGATTTGGCTTCGCGGCGCCGCGTCATGCGGGTGATCCGCGATAAGTCGGTGGTGCACGAGCTGTTCACCGAGATCGCCCCAACAATGGCCGAGCGTCAAGGTGGCTACACCAGGATCATCAAAATTGGCCCCCGCAAGGGCGACGCCGCCCCCATGGCCGTGATCTCACTGGTGCTTGAAGAGGTCAAACCAGCCAAGAAACGGACCAAACCCGAATCGAAGCCAGCCACCAAGGCCGACAAGCCAGACAAAAAGGCCAAAGAGGCCAAGGCTGACAAATCCGACAAGCCCAAAGCCGACGAGCCTGATGCCAAGGACACTAAGTCAGGCGACGGCAAGGCCGATGAGCCCAAGGACGAAGCCAAAGCTGATGAGGCCAAAGCTGATGAGTCCGATGAGCCCGGGGCCAAGGCTGACGAGGCCAAGGACGAAGCCAAGGCAAAGGCTGATGATGACTCGAAGGACGCCAAGGCTGACGAGCCCAAGGACGAAGCCAAGGCAAAGGCTGATGATGACTCGAAGGACGCCAAGGCTGACGAGCTCAAGGACGAAGCCAAGGCAAAGCCTGATGACGACTCGAAGGACGCCAAGGCTGACGACAAAGCCGACAAGGCAGAGGCTGGTGACGAAGCCGAAGCCAAGGCTGACGACAAAGACTGACAACTAAATCAATCGCGCAATCCGATAAGGGGGCGGGGCCAACCAGGCCCCGCCCCCTTGTTCTGTCGCCCAACCCCTCTCCCGACGCGAAACCGAGCCTTGGCAGATCCACGAGACTGAGGGGCGGCGCAGTGTTGTGGTCGGGGATTGGCTCCGGGCACATGCGACCGAGGCGAGCGTCAGTACGCCTGCGTACTGGACCGAGCCGATTGAGCATGTTGACGAGCTCGAAGGGCGAGGAGCATGGGTCTTATGGCGATGCGGAGCATCGCCCCAAGTCACGGCGCGCGACCACGATGCTGTGCCGCCCCGGACTGGACCATTCAGAAGCGAAATTGAGGCTGGCCGGACTGCTTACCATCGAGATTGAGGCTGGCCGGGGTGGCGTTCCCGCGCCACCTGGGGTTTCACACAGGTCGCGTCCGGTACAGGGTGAACTCGTTTGCTGCCTGTCCGGTACAGGGTGAACTCGTTTGCTGCCTGTCCGGTACTGGGCGAAGTCGATTCCACCTTGCCTGGTCTGGCGGGCCTGGCTCAGCTGTCAGCGCTGTGCGGCCGAGATCCGCCGAAAGCACCGCTCCGCTCCGATGCTTCTGGCGACACACCGACCTCACGGTAGTTGAGTGCTGTCAGTCCCCCACCTTGTGTGCCAGGACTCAACCTCGCGGGAATGACGGTCTTGACCTGCCCCTTCACCGCGAGAGACACAGCGGTCCACGAAACTGTGAGCATCAGCGTCAGACTCGGCATCAGCTGCCACCGGGCGACGACTGCTGCGGTTTGCAGAGCCGGACCAACCTGCTGCTGCACTTGGCAGAATCAGACGGACTTGCTGCTGCACTTGGCAGAGCCGGACCAACCCGCTGTTGCGGTTGGCAGAATCAGACGAACTTGCTGCTTCACTTGGCAGAATCGAACGAACTTGCTGCTTCACTTGGCAGAGCCGGACCAACCCGCTGTTGCGGTTGGCAGAATCAGACGAACTTGCTGCTGCACTTGGCATGCCGCCGCGTAACGATTGCCCACACCTGGCAGAAACCGCTCTCAGATCACCTGGTCCTTTACCCGGCCTGTCATGCAAGGCGCAGCAGAAGAGTTCAGGGAACATTCCCAGCGTCACAACCAACACCGGTTGACCTGCAAAGCGTCACAACCACTGCCGCCCCGGCCCTTTCGGCAAAAGCTCGGTGTCGCTGCAAAAAGGGCTCGGTGTCACTGGCTGCACCAGCTCGGTGTCGCTGCGAAGTGGGGGCTGGGTATCTTGGCTATTAGGTCTCGCGGGCTCAGTAAAGGTGCAGGTCAGGGGCTAGTTTGGCCAGAGTTAGTCAAGTGTTTACCCAATGTTTACCCATTGGCAGCAAAACGTTAGGACTAGGTCCGTAGCGTTCTCCCGGTGGTTGGATTCGCCACCTAAGACGACCTCACTTTCAAGGAGAATCGTGAAAAAAACCTCTGCATTGCTTGGAGCAGTCACGGCTGGCCTACTTGTACTAGCCGGCTGCGCCGCCAATGAGACCCCTGCCGAGACGGCCACTCCCGAGGCCACCGACGAGCAAACCCCAGAACAAGAGCCTCTCAGCGGCGAGCTGACTGGCTCGGGCGCTTCGTCACAATCGGCCGCACAAGAAGCCTGGAAGGCCGGCTTTGCTGGTATGCAGCCGGATGTGGTTTTGAGCTACGACCCGCAGGGTTCTGGTGCCGGTCGCCAGCAGTTCCAAGATGGCGCCGTTGACTTTGTCGGCACGGATTCTGCCTTCAAACAAGAAGAGCTGGACGAAGGCGACTTCCCTAGATGCGCCTCCAAGGAGATCGTGGAGATACCGGCTTACATCAGCCCAATCGCCGTGGCCTTCAACCTGGACGGTATCGACAATCTGAACCTTGATGCCGCCACAATTGCCAAGATATTTGTGGGCGACATCACCAAGTGGAATGACCCGGCCATCGCCGGTCTCAACGCTGATGTGACCCTGCCGGACCTGGCCATTGTGGCGGTCCACCGGTCTGATAAGTCCGGTACCACCGGCAACTTCACCGATTATCTCTCCCAGGTGGCCGGTGAAGTTTGGACCTACGGTGACGTTGAAGAATGGCCGCTGAACAGTGGCGAGGCCGCTGAAAAGACCCAAGGCGTGAAAGAGGTGCTATCCGGCACTGTTGGCGCCGTTGGTTACATTGATGCCAGCCAGGCCACCGATCTAGGCACGGCCTCAATCAAGGTGGGCGAAGAGTTCGTACCGTTCTCGGCCGAGGCCGCCGCCAAGGCCGTCGCCATTTCTGAAACAGTGCCGGACCGCGGCGACAACGACCTGGCTTTCAAGTTGAACCGGACCACCACCGAAGCTGGTGTGTACCCGCTGGTGCTGGTCAGCTACCTGGCTGCCTGCCAGAACTACACCGACGCCAACACTGGCGCCATGGTCAAGGCCTATCTCAGCTATGTCACTTCCCAAGAGGGCCAGGCCGCGGCGGCCGATAACGCCGGTTCGGCTCCGATCCAGGGTGAACAAGGCTTGGCTGAGAAAGTGATGAAGGCAGTTGACTCAATCGGTTAACTCAATGCCCCCAAGGGGGCCCAAACCGCTAGGTCAGGCCGCAACTGACCGAAGTTCGTCGGGGTCCTGGCTGTCTGCAGAAGACCAGCTAGGGCCCCGGCGGGCTACTTCCCTATCAGAGTACTTGCCCTCAGTGGCGCCGGCCGGCCGGCGCTGGGTTGATCCGGTATTCAGGACGGTGGCCTACGCCGCCGCCGCCATGATTGTCCTGATCCTAGGTGGGGTCGGGGTGTTTTTGTTGGTCCGTGGTGCACCGGCCTTTGCCGCCGGCGAAGGCGACCTGCCGGCTCATGCCACTAGCTTCTGGCAACTAGCCGGGCCGCTGGCCTTTGGCTCAGCCTGGGCGGCGCTGATTGCTCTGGCCCTGGCCGCCCCGGTGGCCGTGGCGGTGGCCCTATTCATCACCATGTATGCGCCGCGCCGCCTGGCCGGCACTCTTGGTTCGATGATGGACCTGCTGGCCGCCATCCCCTCGGTTGTTTACGGCCTATGGGGCCTGATGGTCCTGGCGCCACTGCTGGCCAAGTTCTACGGCTGGCTGGGCGCCCACGCCAGCTGGGTCCCGCTGTTTGGCGGCACACCCTCAGCTACTGGGCGGACCATTTTGACCGCCGGGGTGGTATTGGCGGTAATGATCCTGCCGATCACCGCTTCGATCAGTCGCGAAGTCTTCAAGCAGACCTCGCCCTTGGAAATGGAAGCGTCGCTGGCTTTGGGTGCCACCCGCTGGGAGATGATCCGAATGTCGGTCTTACCGCCGGCCCGTTCTGGCATTGTTTCTGGCGCCATGCTGGGTCTGGGCCGGGCCCTGGGTGAGACCATGGCCGTGGCCATGGTGCTTAGCCCAACACCCTTCCTAGTTACATTCCACCTGATCAACCCGGAAAACCCGGGCACGGTGGCCGGCTTTATCGCCTCCAACTTCCCCGAGGCACATGGCATGCAGGTCAGAGCTCTGATCGCGCTGGGACTGGTTCTATTCGCTTTGACCTTTGGCGTCAACTATGCCGCCCGGGCCATTGTCAGCAGCTCAGGCCCGTCCTCGGACAAGCCCCGCCGTCTCGGCCGCCGGGGCACCAATAACGACACAGCGACAAGACGCGGCCGGCTAGCGTTGCCATTTGGTTTCGGTGGGCGTGAAACCACCACCGAAACCCACCGGACGGAGGCCAGCCAATGAGCGTGCCAATCGCCCTGCCCACCAAGGCCAGGGTCCGCCGCAAAGTCAAAGACAAAGCCATGGCCGGTGTCGTTGGCGCTGCCTTTCTGTTGGCGGCCATACCGCTGATTTCGCTGCTCTGGACCGTCACCGTGCGCGGCCTGGCCCGTTGGGACGCTGAGTTCTTCACCTTTTCGATGCGCGGAGTGGTTGGCCCGGGCGGCGGTGTGGTCCACGCCTTGGTCGGTACGCTGCTGATTACCTTGGCGGCCTCGGTCATGTCGGTGCCGCTGGGCCTGATGACCGCGATCTACCTGGTGGAATACGGTTCTGGCGCCTTCGCCAGGACCATTAGGTTCCTGGTTGATGTCATGACCGGCATCCCCTCGATTGTGGCCGGTTTGGCCGCCTACGCCCTGTTCTCGCTGATACTTGGGCCGGGCACACGTTCGGGTTTTGCCGGCGCGGTGGCGCTGACCATCATCATGACCCCGGTGGTGGTCCGTTCAACCGAGGAAATGCTGGCCCTGGTACCGCTCGACCTGCGCGAGGCCTCCTATGCCCTGGGGGTGCCCAAGTTCCGCACCATCACCAAGGTGGTGCTGCCAACGGCTTTCTCCGGCATTGTCAGCGGCATAGTCCTGGGCATCAGCCGAATTGTGGGTGAGACCGCGCCTTTGCTGCTGGTAGCTGGGTTCACCGACGCGATGAACTACAACCTGTTTGACAAACGCATGGCCTCACTGCCGGTCTACATCTACGGCCAGTGGGCCAACAAGGGCGTCGACGCGGCGGCCTATGACCAGCGAGCTTGGGCGGCGGCCCTGCTGCTAATAGTGGTGGTGGTGACCTTGCACCTGACGGCCCGTGGCATAGTCCGCCTAGCTCGCCGGACCGCGGTATGACACAAGCCAAGGCTGTGGCCGGAACCCTAGCGCCGGCATCGGTCGCCACGCCAAGAGTCCCAGACCCAACTGAAGACAATCAGGATTGCCAAGCAATGACATCAAACCGAATCCAACTCGAAGACCTCAACGCCTATTACGGCAATTTCCATGCTGTCAAGGACGTTTCGATGACAATCGAACCGCGCGCCGTGACGGCCTTCATTGGACCTTCGGGTTGCGGCAAGTCGACCGTACTGCGCACCTTGAACCGGATGCATGAGGTCATCCCCGGTGCCACCGTGGCCGGATCGGTCAGGCTGGGCGGCGAAAACCTCTATGGCAAGAACGTTGACCCGGTCGACGTGCGCAGCCGGGTGGGCATGGTTTTCCAAAAGCCCAACCCGTTCCCCACTATGTCGATACGGGACAACGTCCTGGCCGGCGTCAAATTGCGCGGCGCCAAAATGCGGCGGGCCGAACAAGACGACCTGGTTGAAAACGCGCTGCGCTCCGCCAATTTGTGGGCCGAGGTCAAAGACCGGCTGCGCAAACCCGGCTCTTCGCTTTCCGGCGGCCAACAACAGCGGTTGTGCATTGCCCGGGCGGTGGCGGTTTCGCCAGAGGTGTTGCTGATGGACGAGCCTTGCTCCGCCCTGGATCCGATCTCTACCCAAGCCGTCGAGGATCTGATCGAAGAGCTAAAGAAGCGCTACACCGTGGTTATGGTGACCCACAACATGCAGCAGGCTGCCCGCGTCTCCCAGCGCACGGCCTTTTTCACGATTGACGGGCCACGGAGGCCAGGGCGGTTGATCGAATACGCCGACACTCTTGAGATTTTCCACGAACCAAAGGAACAAGCCACGGTGGACTACATTTCTGGACGGTTTGGCTAAACAGTTAGGGTGGTCAGGTGGCTATCACGATCCTGGAGTTGATCGCTGCGGCGGTTTTTGGGGCGGTCTTGGCCACGGTGTCAATGCCGTTGTGGCGCCTGGCCGGGCGCAACGACGGGCCGAGTCAGCCAACTGAGCCCGCAACTTTGCCGGAAGTGGCAATGGAAACCGCCCAGGCCTTTGGCGGCCTGGCCATAGCGGTGACGCCTTCGCATAGGGTTCTGTATTGTTCGGCCGAGGCCGACACCTTGCCTTGTTTCTCAGGCGCAGAGTTGGTCCACCCTTACCTTCGAGCCCTGGTCGACGAGGCCTGGAACGATATGGAAACGGTGGTGCGCCACTCCACCTTCACCACTTTGGGTCCAATCCAGCAAGCCGTGGTGCGGGCCACCCGCGTGGCTGACCGCTACGTCCTGGTGACCTTGTATGACCAAACCGATTTAGTGCGCACCCGCGATATTCGCCATGACTTCATCGCCAACATTGGCCACGAGCTGCGGACGCCAATCACCGCCGTCGACGTCATCGCCACCACGCTGGACGCCGCGTCCTCAGACGCTGAGACGGTAGAGCACTTCGCCGGGCGTTTGCGAGCCGAGGCCAGCCGTTTGGCTCGGCTGACCGAGGATGTCCTGGCCCTGGCCAGGGCCCAAGACGCCGATCCAACCCGCTTTGATGCGGTTGAAATGCCGCGGGTGGTCGAGACTGCCTTGGAGCGCCAGCGCACGGCCAGCGAGGCCAGGCAAATCGAGCTGCGCCCGCGTTTGGTCAGCCAGGCCGTGGTTTGGGGCGACTTCGAGTCGCTGACATCGGCAGTGGAAAACCTGGTGTCTAATGCGATTGGCTATTCACCCGGTGGCTCACGGGTTGATGTCCAACTGGCCCTCGATGACCCGCGCCGCGAGGTCGTTTTCTCCGTGACCGACCGTGGCATTGGCATTGAACCGACAGACCAAGAGCGAGTCTTTGAACGTTTCTACCGGGCTGACCAGGCCCGGTCCCGCCGCACTGGCGGCACCGGCTTGGGCTTGGCGATTGTGCGAAACGCGGTAGTCTCGCACGGAGGCAGGGTCATGCTGCGCTCCAAGCCCGGGGCCGGTTCGACCTTCATTGTCCGCCTTCCCCAGTTCAAGCCGAGGGAGGGGAGCATTGAGCAAGCTGCTTCTGGTTGAGGATGATGAGACCCTGCGTGAGGCGCTTAGTTTCCTGCTTCGGCGCGAGGACCACGAGGTGGTTGAGGTGTCCGATGGCGCGGCGGCGTTGGAAGCCTTCGAGGCCGAGGCCCCCGACCTGGTTTTGCTTGACCTGATGATTCCCGAGGTGCCCGGGATCGAGGTTTGCCGCCGGATCAGGCTGACCAGCGACGTGCCGGTAATCATGCTGACGGCCCTTGATGCCAAGTCTGACGTGGTCATGGGATTGGAGGTCGGGGCCGATGATTACATCACCAAGCCTTATTCGACCCCTGAGCTTTTGGCCCGGATTCGCGGCGCTCTGCGTCGCTCGAAGAGCCGGGTCTCGGCCGAGCGTGAAACCCGCCTGACTGGTGGCGGCATCGAAATGGACATTGAACGTCATCAAGTCTGGGTCGAAGGCGAGGTCGTCAAGATGCCGCTGCGCGAATTCCAGATCCTCGAAATGCTGTTGCAGCATCCCGGCCGGGTGGTCACTCGCACGGCATTGATGAACCGGTTCTGGGGCAAGGACTTTTTTGGCGACTCCAAGACTCTCGACGTTCACATCCGGCGTATCAGGTCCCGGATCGAGGCTGATCCGGCCAGGCCGACACGTTTGGTGACTGTGCGCGGTGTTGGCTTCCGGCTGCTCAACCCCGACCCGGAGGAAAGCGACGGCGCTTAAGGTCTCTGTGCCTTCTGGCCAATCGGCCTAGCTCATAGACCGGGCCGGGCCAATTCATCAGCCCAACCACAATGCTGTGCCGCCCCGGCCTTGCCTGTAATAGCTTGCCTCTGGGCAGATGAGAGGCTTGACCTGCACTTATGCGGCGAGACCGAGCTTTTGCGCACTCCTGCCTTGCGCTCAGACCGAGCCCTGGCGGGGTGTCTCCTTTTGGGCCTCGGCGAACAAGGCACTTGACAGGCAGCGAACGAGATGCAAGAAATAAGTTATAAGATTGTGACCATCGAAACCGTTTACACCACCACCGCGGCAACGCAGAATGGAAATGTGTTGATGACGACATCTGGCAGAACCCCTGCAAAGACGCTGGTGGTTGTGGGTACAGGCGGGACCATCTCGTCCCGGGAGGCCGCCGGCGGCGGCTCGATTGCCTCTGATACCGCCGAGGACCTGATCGGCTCAACCACGGGCCTGGAGTCAATGCGGATCGAAGCTGATTCGTTGTTCATGAAGAATTCCTATGAATTAACCCTGGAAGATATGGGCGTGCTGGCCCATCGCGTGGCTGAACATGTCGCCAGGCCGGAAGTGGCCGGCGTAGTGGTGACCCATGGGACTGACACGATCGAAGAATCGGCCTTCCTCCTGGAGCTGACCCACGCCTCGGACAAGCCGGTCGTGGTGACCGGCGCCCAGCGCAGCGCTGATTCTCCCGATTCTGATGGTCCGGCCAACCTGCGCGACTCATTGGTTCTGGCGGCAGCGCCGGCGGCCCGTGGCATGGGCGTGCTAGTGCAGTTCAGCGGGACGGTCTATTCCTCAGTTGGCATTCGCAAGGTTCACACCATGCGCATGAACCCTTTCGCGGTGCTCAACTCCGGCCCGATCGGCTACATCTTGGACCGCCAGCTGGTCATGGTAGCCCGGCCCTCCCGCCGCGGAGGGGTATTCCCGCTGCCCACAGAACAGTTCGGCAACTGTCGCGTCGAGGTGGTGCCGACCTACCCTTCGGCCGATGACGCGCTTTTGCGTGCGGCTGTCGCCAGCGGCGCCAGAGGTGTCATTATCGAGGGCACGGGCTGCGGCAACGCCAATTCTCGAATCAATGCCTGGATTGCCGAGGCCTCAAGCCAAGGCACAGTTGTGGCACTTGGCACCCGGGTGGTGTCAGGGCCTTTGCTGACCCGTTACGCCGGTGGCGGCGGGTTCGATTCGGTACGGGCCGGGGCTATTGGCACCGGACTACTCACCGTGGCCCAGGCCCGGACCCTCTTGGTCCTATTACTTGACCTCTATCCGGCCGAAATGGCCGCCAAAACGTTCGCTAGCTATGTCAGTGCCGCCCAGAAAAACGCCTGGGATGGGGCTGAGCGAGAAAGGAAATGACCATGAGCAAAGAGATTTTCGTCGCCTTTGGAGTCCATGTGGATGCCGTGGGCGGTTGGCTCGGATCCTACGGCGGGGAGGAATCGCCCGGTGACATCTCCCGTGGCGTCTTCGCCGGCCAGGTCGGAGTGCCGCGAATAAACAAGCTGTTGGCCAAATACGATCTGCCATCAACCTGGTTCTGGCCGGGCCATTCGATCGAAACCTTCCCAGCCGAATTCGACGCCGTTGTCGCCGCCGGGCACGAGATTGGGCTACATGGCTACAGCCACGAGAACCCAATCAACATGAGCCGGCAGCAGGAAACCGACATCCTCCAGCGTTGCATCGAGATCATCGCTGAACGCACCGGCCAGGCCCCCACCGGCTATTGCGCTCCGTGGTGGGAATTCAGCCAGGTGACGAACGAGTTGCTGCTGGAAAGCGGTATCAAGTACGACAACTCGCTGATGCACAATGACTTCACGCCTTACTACGTGCGCGTTGGCGACGATTGGTCAGCCTCGAGGATCAACTACGACCGGCCTGCCGCCACTTGGATGAACCCAATGACCTTCGGCACGGAGACCGACCTGGTCGAAGTGCCCGCTTCTTGGTACCTAGACGACCTTCCCCCAATGATGTTCATCAAGTCTGCGCCCAACAGCTTTGGTTTCATCAAGCCAAGCGACATCGAAGAGATTTGGCGCGAACAGTTCAACTGGGTCCACCGGGAAATGGACTACGCCGCCTTCACCATCACCATCCACCCCGATGTTTCCGGACGTCCGCAGGTGCAGCTCGCCCTAGAACGGCTGATTGAGCACATCAACAGCCACGATGGCGTTATTTGGTCGACCTTCGATCAAATCGCCAACGATTTCCTGGCCAGGTCGCCGCGCAGCTAGAAGTCAACTCAATGTCGTTTGTTCTAATCGACTCCATCAGCAAGTCGTTCGGCGCCACCCAAGCTTTACGGGATGTGTCGATGACCCTGGAACGCGGTGAGATACACGGGTTACTAGGGGAAAACGGGGCCGGCAAGTCAACCCTGATGAAGGCCATGTCTGGGGTGGTGGTACCAGACAAAGGCGAAATCAGCATCGATGGCCAATTGCTGAAGCCCGGCCGTCCGGAAGTCTCGCGGCGGGCCGGGCTGGGCATCGCCTACCAGGAGCTGTCCTCACCCCCCAATGTCCTAGTGGCGACCAAGCTGCTTTGGCCCAAGCTGCCCCGCGGCTGGAATGGGCTGGTTTCCCGCAAGGCCATGGTGTCCAAGGCCAACCAAATACTGGAGCGTTTTGACGCCACTGACATTGAACCGGACGCGATGATTGGGTCGGTCACCTTGGCGCAGCGGCAGAAGGTCGAAATCCTGGCGGCGATGTCGATCGACCCGAAGCTACTGGTGCTTGATGAGCCAACAGCGGCCTTGCCGGATACCGACTGGCTTTTTGGCATTTTGAAACGACTGAGCCAAGCCGGGACCACGGTGGTCTACATCACCCACAAGATGCCGGAGATCGACCAAATCTGCCACCGTGGCACGGTTTTGCGCAATGGGCGCACGGTCGGTGCCTTCGAACACGGCAGCCACAACGAAGACCAGCTGGTTGAGCTGATGATAGGCCGGTCGGTGGAGCACGATCCGGGAAGGCGGGCCGCCGCACTGCCCAGCGTTGGCCAGGGCAAGCCAACGCTGGCAGTTGAGCGCCTGGCCACCGACACTGGACTGGTCGACGGCACTTTGAGCGTCAGCCCGGGCGAGGTTGTCGGTATTGCTGCGCTGGAAGGCCAGGGCCAGCGTGACCTGTTCTACGCCATAGCAGGGGTTTTGCCGCGGGCCTCAGGAACGGTCGAGGTGGCGCGGACCGACGCGGCGGCGCCAACGGCATTGGTGCCAGAGGAGCGCAAGACTGAGGCACTGCTGCCGCGGCAGAGCACTGAATACAACCTGTCGATCTCGTCGCTGAAGAAGATTGCCCGGGCAGGAGTGGTCTCACGCCGGCGAGAGCGATCCTTTGCCGAAGACACAGCCTCCAACGTCAACTTGCCTAGTTCGATGCTGGCCAAACCGATCGATGCGCTGTCTGGTGGAAACCAGCAAAAGGCGGTGCTTGGACGCACCTTGGCCCGTGATCCGGCCGTCTTGGTGCTGTTTGACCCGACCCGCGGCGTCGACCCGGGCACCAAATTCGAAATCTACGATTTCATCCGAGGTTTCGCCGCCAAAGGACGTGCGGTTTTGATGTACTCAACCGAAATCCCAGAGCTGGTCCGGTTGTGCCACCGGGTCTACGCCATCTCGGGCGGGCGGATAGTGGCCGAGTTCAAAGGTGAAGAGATCCAAGAACGGGCGATTATGGCGGCCGTCCTGGCTTGGGACGGTGATTCGAAATGAAAGCGATTCTGGCCTGGGCCCGGGCCAAACCGGAAACGATCGCCGCCATTGGGATCTTCGCCGTGGTTTATGGAATCTTGCTGACCGTCTCGCCCTTCGAGCGCAGCGTCTATTCGATCCAGAACTTCTCTGTCTTGCTGGCACCGCTGGCCATGGCCGCGTTTGGGACCTGTTTGGTGCTGATCACCGGCGGTTTCGACCTTTCGGTAGCCGGCACCATCTCGCTGGCCAGCGCCCTAACCGCGACCTGGTTTGACGGCCAGGCGGGACCGCCCTGGGCCAAATTGGCTCTAATTGTGCTGATTGGTGCGGTAGCCGGAATGGTCAACGGGCTCCTGGTCTCATTTGGCCTGCAATCCCTGGCCGTATCCGTGGCCACGTTCACGGTCTTATCCGGGTTGGCTCTGGTGACTTTGCGCGCACCGGGTGGAAATGTGCCGCCGGACCTGATCAAGGCGGTCAATTCTGGTGTGGCCCATGTGCCCTTACCGCTGGTCTTTCTGATTGTGGCCGGGCTAGCCTGGTGGGCCTTCACCCGCACCCGCACCGGCACGGCCGCCTTCGCCATCGGCGCTGATATGCCAGCCACAATCCTCTCTGGCGTGAAAGTCCGCGGAGTCCAAATCACCGTCTACACCTCTGCCGGCTGCTGCTACGCGCTGGCGGGCATCTTCCTGGCGGCTGGTTCTTCTTCCGGCGACCCAGGCGCGGGCCGCCCGTTCATGCTCTCGGCCTTTGCGGCCATGGCCCTTGGCCTGGTCAGCTTCAGGGGTGGGCGCGGCTCGGCCGTCGCCGCGATGTTCGGTGCTGGCACTGTCACGGCCCTGCCCAAGATGCTTTTCGCCGTTGGCATTGCCGACTTTTGGACGGGGATATGCCAAGGCGCGGTCATTTTGGTGGCGTTGGCCATTCCACTCTTGGTCTCAATAGTTGGCGACCGGCGCAAGCTGGCTCGCGCTGTCAAGGCACAAGCCGTGGAGGTGACCCCATGAGCGAGAAGCCAACCAAATCCAAGTTCGCCTCGGTCAACATCCAGGTGCTGGTGGTGTGGTTGTGCGCGGCGGCGACTATCCCGGCCTCCAGGTTCTTTTCACCAACACTGCCCAATCTGGGCATGATCTCCTCGGTGGCGCCGCTGGTGCTGATCCTGGCCATTATCGCCTTTGGGCAGGGCATGGCGATCTTGTCCGGTGGCTTTGACCTTTCGGTCGCTCCGGTGGTGACACTGGGCGCCTTCCTCCCTGGGTTGCTGGCCAACGGGTATATGCACTGGTTGCCGGCAGTACTGATTGGTGTGGTTGCCTGTGCCGCCATTGGCGCCATCAACGGACTGTTGGTCGCCCACGCCGGCTTCCCACCGTTCATTGTGACCCTTGCCATCGGGTCGATCTTGGCCTCGGCCATGCTTGGGGCCAGCCGGGGTGCGCCAGCCCAGCCCGCACCGCGACAATTGACAGTCCTGTTCGCCCATGGCACTTCGTTTGCCGGCCTGCCGCTCTCGGCCTATCTGCTGTTAGTGGTCGTGGCTGGCGGATTCTTGGTCCAAAACCGCACCGGCCTGGGGCGTTCTGCTACCGCCGTTGGTGGCTCGGGGCGGGCGGCCTTGATTGCCGGGATCCCGGTCAAGCGCACTCTGGTTGGCGTCTACGCCACCGCCGGTGTCGCCTACGGCATTGCTGGGGTCTTGCTTTTGGGGTATTCCGCCGGCACCGACCTGACGATTGGAACCTCCTGGCTGCTGCCGTCGATTGCCGCCGTTGTAGTGGGCGGATCATCGATGAGCGGGGGTTCGGGTTCCTATATAGGCACTGTTGGCGGCGGCATGCTGCTGACACTTTTGAGCACCGATATTAACGCCCTGGGGATTTCCGAGGGATGGAAACAGGTGCTGTATGGCGCGATCATCGCCATCGCGCTGATTCTGTCCAGACTAAGCAAGGGAGGCCGTTGACGACCCTTCCGAGCTGACCAAAGCAACTATTAGCCGCTGGCTAGCGCCAGCCAATTCCAAGATGGAGCCAACAATGATCAAGAAAAGATACGGAGTGGCCTCTCTGGCCGCCCTGGCCCTAGCGTTGTCGCTCGCCGCCTGCACCTCGAGTCCTTCTGATCCCGCGTCCAACGCCGGAGGGGGCGGGGGCAACGGCGGCGAAAAGCAGCGCATTTACCTGAACCTGTCCTATACCGGCAACAACTGGCAAGATGAGGCCGCCAACTTGGCCAAAGCCATTGCCACCGCACCTGAATATGCTGAGAAGTACGAATTCGAGACGGTTATTTCCGGCACTGACGTGCAAAAGCAGATCTCTGACATCCAGTCGATGATTGGCAAGGGTGCCAAGCTGATCGTGTCCTACCCGCTGTCCCCGTCCGCCCTTGACCAGGTGGTGACGGCCGGTTGTGAGCAGGGAGTCACATTCGTTTTCTATGACTCCACTGTTAACGCGCCTTGTGCCTATAACATCTCGTTTATTACCAGCCCCTTCCGCGACGACAAGACCAGGCCGTTCTTCGGCGCGCAATCTGCTCAGGGCATTGTTGATGCTCTGGGCGGCCAAGGCAAAGTCGTCATCAACCGGGGTGTGGCCGGAACCTCCACCGATAACGTGCACCACGACACCATGATGCAGGTTTTCGACGCCAATCCGGGTATCGAAGTTGTGGCGGAGTTTTATGGCGACTGGAATTCGCAAGTCTCCCAGCAAGAGATGGCCAAGATCTTGGCGGTGCACCAAGATATTGACGCGGTTTGGAGCGCCGATGGCGAACCAGGCGTAATCAAGGCACTCGAAGCTGTTGGCAAAAAGGCATTTGTCACCGGAAACGGCTCGTCCTATCTGATGCAGAAAATGGCAGAAGACGGCTGGAAAGGCATCGCCTCTTCGGCTAGCCCCGGTCAGGGTGGCATCGCCATGAAACTCGGCCTGCACATCTTAGAAAACGGACCTGAGGGTATTCCAACCAATATCGAGGTTCCGCTGCCCTGGCAGACCGAGAAGACCGCCAAGCTTTGCGTTGGCACCGAGTTTGTCGATGGCTGCAACTACTTCAAGGGTGTTGATGACACCTATATCGTTTCGATTTACGACCAGGATCTGTTGCCAGAAGCTTCGCTGACGGCCGCCCAGACCGGTACCGGGATCGACAAGATCGTGCCGCTGCCGGACATGATGCAATTCGAACAGGCGCCGGAACGGCGTATCTACACCCGTGGCGTCTGTGACGAGGGTTGGCATGAAGGCGTTGTGACCGAAGGCCAAACACCGTCCGGCCTGAAAGGTTGCGTCAAGGACTGACGGGACTGAGTGGGGTGGGTTGTGCGGCCCGGAATTTTCTGGGCCGCACACCTACTCGCCCGTGCGAAAGGGGACGGTTTGGTGCAGGATGGAGGTATGCCCTCTCCGGCGGTCTACCAATCCAAGGGCGAAATAGCCTACCACCAGGTTAGGCAGATGATTCTGGCCGGTGAACTGGCGCCCGGATCAAGGGTCGACCAGTACGAAATCGCCGAATCACTGGGCATGTCGTTGACCCCGATTCGAGAGGCTGTGCAGAGGCTGACCTCAGAGGGTCTGGTTGACCCTTCGGCCCATAAATACGTTCACGTGGCAGATGTCTCGGCCGAAGAGGCCCACGATCTGCTTGAGACACGGATGGCCTTGGACCCGGTGGCCGTGGAGTTAGCCGCCGAGCGGCACGACTCGGCCGAAGCCGAGGTGATTCGACAGGCCGTCTCTCAGATCATGCCCTTTGGTGACACCCATCACGACATTGCCATTGACGCGCACCGGGCGTTTCACCGTTCGATCTACTCCGCCTGCCACAACAGCACGCTGACCAGGACGTTAGACGATCTATGGGACAAGACTGATCGCTACCGCCGGACCTACCTGGTGCTGCCCAAGGGTGAAACTGACCGGCGGATGGACTTCGAGCAGCATCAAGAGTTGGCTCGGTTGGTCCTAGATAGAAACGGCTCGATGGCCGTGGAAGTGGCCCGGCGGCATATCGAGCTTTCGGTCACCGCGGACGCCTTCAGGGCGCTGACCGAGCGGCAAGAGGCTGCCGTCGGTTCCGCCGTGGGCAGCTAGCGCTGCCCGTCTATTCGTAACGCACCTCCAGTGAAGCTGGAGGCAAGGTGCCTGGCTATGGCTTAGGCCGGCACCGTAACTAGTGGAAAAGAGCAAAGTTGATGACAACCTACGAGGTTGCGGTCTTACCGGGCGACGGGATTGGCCCGGAAATCATGGCGCCAACCCTGGCAGCGATGACGGCGGTGGCGCAGAAGTTCGGCTTCGCCTTGCGCTGGGCCGAATACGACTGGGGATCGGATCGCTACCGCCGGACCGGCGCAATGATGCCGGTCGACGCCCTGGAACAGTTGGAGCGCCACGATGCCCTGCTGTTTGGCGCAGTCGGCGTACCCGATATTCCCGATGTCGTCACCCTTTGGGGCCTGCTCATCCCGATCCGCCGGGGCTTTCGCCAGTACATCAACCTGCGCCCGGTGCGGTACATCGATACTGTCAACTCTCCCCTGGCCCAGCCGGGCGGCATCGACATTGTGGTGGTGCGCGAGAACGTCGAGGGCGAATACTCCCAGGTTGGCGGCCGGGCAGGAATTGGAGCCGACGAATATGCCATTCAAGAGGCCTGTTTCACCCGGAAGGGCGTTGCGCGGGTGGCGAGGTATGCCGCTCAACTCGCCACCCGTCGCAGCGGCAATCTGGTCTCGGCGACCAAGTCGAACGGGATTGTTTTCACCATGCCGTTCTGGGACGAGGTTGTGGCCGAGGTGGTGGCCGGTTTCGACAACTTGCGCTTCAGGCCGGTGCTAATCGACGCGCTGGCCGCCCAACTGGTGCGGGCCCCTCAAGACTTCGACGTCATTGTGGCCTCGAACCTTTTTGGCGACATCCTGTCCGACCTGACCGGTGCCTTGGTCGGGTCCTTGGGTCTGGCCGCCAGCGGCAACCTCAACCCAGAGAGAAGCTATCCGTCGATGTTTGAACCGGTGCATGGTTCAGCGCCTGACATTGCCGGTCGCGGTGTGGCCAACCCCATGGCTCAGATCTATGCCGGTGCCATGCTGCTAGATCACCTGGGCCAAGTAGAAGCCGCCGCGGCGCTGACCGGTGCGGTTGATGCCGTTTTAAGGGCCGGTGTTCACACCCCGGACTTGGGAGGCAGTGCGACTACGGCGGATGTGTCCAAAGCCGTGCTGGCACAGCTGGCCTAGCCCCATCCCGGCGCTAGTCGACCAGGGCCCAGGCCCGCACCCCGCCAGCAATACCGGCGGTGTTGGGCACCACCACGACATCGTCTTCCAGGCGCGAAAGCACGGTCGGCGTGATCATGCGCGAATTGCCGCCGCCTAGGTAGCAGCGGTCCCAGTGGTAGACCGGCCGCAGTATCTCAAGTAGGCGCAAGACTCGGCGAGACCACAACGGGTCGCCTAGGGCCAGCCGGGCTTGTTCACCAATGAACTCGTCGAAGGTCAAGCCCCGCCGGGCTGGGGCGTGGGAGATCTCGAGATGTGGCGCCAAATGGCCGCCGTCGAACAGAGCTGTGCCCAGGCCGGTGCCCAAAGTCAAAACCAGTTCACTGCCCGTGCCGGCAATCACCCCGGCGCCATGCATTTCGGCGTCGTTGAGCACCAGCACCGGCTGGTCCAGGACCGAGCGCAATTCGCCCCGCATGTCGAAGCCGCTCCAGGCCGCCAGTAGGTCAGGTTCGAGTCGGGTGCCAGGGCCAGCCTTGTTGATGTAATGCGGGGTGTGAATTACCACGCCGTGGCGGATCATGCCGGGCATGCCCACGGTGGTTCTCTCGGAGGGGGGCAGCTGGGCTGCCAACTGAGCCACCGCGCTGACCAGCGCTGCCGGTGGCAGCGGATATGTCACTGGCCGGCGGCAGGGCCGGCTGCGCGGAGTGCCGGATGTGTCAAGCACTGCCGCTTTGATGCCGCCGCCACCGCAATCGACGCACAGCGTGACCAGGTCTTCCACGTCCCACACGGTAGCCTAGGACTGTGTTTGGCGACACTGGGCCAGGGCCACGAACACTGCTGGCCGGCGGTGTGGCTTTGAGCTGGCGCTCCCTGCGGGCCGCCTTGTGACGGTCGGTCTTGTGACCCAGCGGTTCCGGCTTGACCTGGCCTATGACGGCACGGACTTCAAAGGTTGGGCCGTCCAGCCTAGGCGGCGTACCGTCCAGGGCGTCGTCGAAGCGGCTTTGGAGCGGATTACAGGGGAAGTGGCCGCGGTGACGGTGGCCGGGAGGACTGATGCCGGCGTTCACGCCCGCGGTCAGGTTTGCCATGTCGACCTGACTATGGTGGCCCAAGCCAAGGTCACTGGCCAGGCCCCAAGGCCGGTCGAGGTGGCCTTGCTGGCCCGTTTGGCCGGTGTATTGCCGCCGGATGTCACGGTCAGCCAGGCCAGCCTTATGCCGCCCGGCTTCGACGCCCGGTTCAGCGCCCTGTGGCGACGCTATTGCTACCGCATTGTTGACCAGACCAGTGCCGTTGACCCCTTAAGGCGTCGCTACGAGTGGCGCTCGCCAAGAGCCTTGGAGCTGCGCCCGATGGCGGCTGCCGCTCGCCGCCTTTTGGGCGAACACGACTTTGCGGCCTTTTGCCGGGCCCGGGAGGGTGCCTCGACCGTCAGGACCTTGCAGGGGCTAGAGGTCGACCGGGTCGAACCGGGCCGGATCGAGATTTGGGTTCAGGCCGACGCTTTTTGCCACCACATGGTCAGGGCCATTTCCGGCGCCTTGGTGGCCGTTGGCCGCGGCCAAGTCGACGCCCTGTGGGTGGCCCAAACCTTGGCCGCCGGCCAGCGCGAGCCTGCCGTCACCGTCCTGCCGGCCCGCGGTTTGACCCTGGAAAAAGTGGCCTATCCGGCACTAGAGCAAATGGCCGCCCAGGCGGCCAAATCACGGGTCAAACGCGGCAAACCCAACGCAGAAGCCGAACAGCCTTAGGGGTTTGAGTCTTCGCCAGCGCCGCCATCGCTTGGGTCGCCCTCAGCCCCCGGCCCCTGGCCCAATTCCTGTAGCAGGGCTTCGAGCTCGGCGTCGACGGCGGCATCGGCCGCCTGTTGGGCTTCGCGCCGTTCAACAAAAGTGTCCGGGGCGGTTAGATCCTCGGCAGTGGGCAGGAAATCTGGATGAGCCCAGATTTCGTCACGGGCGGCCGAACCCAGGCGTTTGGTGACGTCAGCCCACAGCCGGGTGGCTTCGCGGGCTCGGCGTGGCCGCATTTCCAGGCCCAACAGGGTGGTAAAGGTCTTTTCGGCCGGACCGCCCACCGCCCTGCGCCGCCGGATCATTTCACGCAGCGGCCCAAGCGGGGCCAAAACCGAGTCGCAGGCCTTGGCTGAAACAACGTCGACCCAGCCCTCAACTAGGGCCAGGGCAGTTTCCAGGCGGTCAAGGGCGACCCGTTGGGACTGAGTCACGCTAGGTGCAAAGACGCCGCTGGCCAGGGCCTGGCCAATCGAGGATTGGTCAGACAGGTCAAGGGACTCAAGGGCCCGTTCCATTAGCTCAATGTCGATCGAAATACCGCTGGCGTAGGCCTCGACCGCGCCAAACATGTGATCTGCCAGCCACGGCACGGCCGCAAACAGCCGGGCGTGGGCGGCCTCACGTGTGGCCAAAAACAGGCGTACGTCGTTTGGCGGCAGGTCTAGATCGGCGGCGAAGGCCTCGACCCGGGTGGGCAGTAGGGCCATGGTCCGGCCCGGTCCCAGGGCCAGGCCCGTGTCGGTTAGGCCAAAGACATCCCGCGAAATGGTGCCAACCGCCTGGCCAATTTGGACCGCGAAAAGCGATCCTGTGACCTGCTGGAACATTGGGCTGGCCTGGTCGAGCTGTTCGGCTTGCGAAGGGTGTGCCAGGCCCTGCTGGGTCAGCAACTCGGTCACGGTTTCGATAACGGAGGTGGCCACTGGCGCGGTGATATCGCGCCAATGGGGCCAAGTCGCTTCGATCCAGGTGGCCGAGGACAGGGCTTGGATTTGGCCGCCGGCGGCTGGGAATTCGACCACCTGGTCCAGCCACAAGTCAGCCAATCGGATGGCTTTGTCCACAGCCCCGGTTTGGCTGGGGTGGATCGAAGGGTCGGGACCGGATCCGGCCGAGACCTGCCGGGCGGTGTTGTAAGCCAGCTCCCAGTTGATGACTTCGCCGCTGCCCCCGCCCGAAAGCATCCTTTTGACCTGGTCAAGGATCATGCCCATAGTCGCCGGGTTGGCTGGCAGCCCAGCCTGGGCCAGAAGCTGGTTCGGGTCAAAGCCGGCCTGGCGCATGCCTTGGAGCATTTCCTCGGCCTGTTCGCCAAAAATCGTGCGCAAGAACTCGGCGAATTCCGGCGGCAGTTCGGCATCGGGCGAAGGCGGGTCCACGCTCAAGTCCTCACCCCCTGTTAAGTATGGCGCCACCGCGCTGGGGGTCGCCGCTACCGAGCATACGGGGCCTTTGTCGCAACAAGTGGCACAATTGGCCCGTGAGTTCTGCCCAGCCAGGCGCGGCGCCCCCGGGCGAAGGCGGCCTGGACCCAAGCGCCGGCCACAACCCGGCCGATGCCGGCACCGGCCCTGGCGCGGAGGTGACAGTGCGGCGGCGGCGTCGCTTGGCACCGCGCATTTGGACCATGCTGGTTTCCGGTGGGGCGGCGGTGGTGTTATGCGGCGTCATGTTTGCCCTGCCGGTGCCCTATGTTCTCGAAACGCCCGGTCCGGCCATTGACACACTGGGCTCCCAAGACGGGGTTGAACTAGTCCAGGTAGACCAGGCGCGGTCTCATCCCTCTGAAGGTCAATTGCTATTGACTACGGTTGGCGCCTTCGGCTCTGACCCGGGCTCATTGTCGTTACTGCAAATGGTCAGGGGCTACTTCGACCCGACAAACTCGCTGGTGCCACACGACCTGATGTTCCCCCGGGGGCAAACCAGCGAGCAACGCAGCCAGGAAACGGCCGACCAAATGGTCTCTTCCCAGGAAAAGTCGACTTTGGCAGCCCTGGAGTATCTGGGTTACGAAGTTCTGCCGGTGGTCAAGGACTTGCGGGACTCTGCGGCTAAGGGCCTGTTGGAGCCGGAGGACACTATCACCTCGATCAACGGCCGGGACCTGAAGGCTTATGGTGACCTGATTGCCCGGTTGGACGAGCTCGAACCCGGCGACGAGGTCACAATTGGCTACAACCGCGGCGAGCAGGCTGGCGAGGTCTCCTTTAAGACAGTTGACATTGGCGGCCAAGCCCGCCTGGGCATTGCGGTTGGTTTCGCAGCCCCGGTCGAAGTCGAGTTTGGTCTGACCGATGTCGGTGGGCCCTCCGCCGGGTCGATGTTCGCACTGGCCATCATCGACAAACTGGGAGAGGAGGACCTGACCGGCGGCCAGATCATCGCCGGCACCGGCACAATCGAACCCGACGGCACAATTGGGCAGATTGGCGGTGTTAGGCAGAAAATGGTTGGCGCTGATAGGGCCGGTGCGGTGGCATTTTTGGTGCCTATCTCCAACTGTGTTGATGTGGCTGGCCACTCGCCTCCAGGCTTGCAGATCATCGCCGTGGAAAACCTCGACCAGGCCGTCGCCTCGCTCTTGGCTCTGCGCGATGGTAAGGGCGATAGCTTGCCGAGTTGCGCCGGCGTCAGTGCCCCGTGATCGCGTTTGGGTGACAGGCTCTTAGCGAACAAATGAGCCGAAGCGCTTAGTGCCTGGGGGCCGGAGGGCCGGGTATGACAAGCTTAACGGCGTGTTCTCATTCAACTTGCCCTCGAGGAGCCCCCGCCCCCCGCAAACCAAGAAGCCACCCGGGCGGCCCGTTTGGAAGTCGCCCATAGTTTGGACCGTCGCCATTCTGGTGGCGATTGTGCTCTTATTGGTCGCGGCCTCGCGGGTTTGGACTGAGGTGTTGTGGTTCCAGCAGGTCGGTTTCTTGACTGTGTTCACCACCCAGTGGTTTGCCCGGATCGTGTTGTTCCTGATTGGCGGGGTCATTATGGCCGCCATCATTTGGCAGGCCATGTTTTTTGCCTTCAAAACCCGGCCGCTTTACCCGCCGGCCAGCACCGCCGGCGCTGGCAGTGCTGCCGCCGAAGCGGTGGCCAGATACCGTGAGATGCTCGACCCGGCCAGGCGTTGGGCCCTGGTGTTGGTGCCGGCCTTCCTGGGCATCTTCGCCGGTATCAACGCCCAGGCTCGCTGGCAAGATGTTCTGCTGGCGCTGAACTCGCACTCCTTCGGTTTCACTGATCCCCAATTTGGACTTGA
The DNA here is from genome assembly GCA_009784895.1 of Micrococcales bacterium. Lineage (NCBI taxonomy): Bacteria > Bacillati > Actinomycetota > Actinomycetes > Micrococcales > Micrococcales bacterium. The sequence goes on from WQXJ01000013.1 coordinate 37,476, forward strand.
CGCCTCGTTTTACGTTTTCCAGTTGCCGGCAATCCGCTTTGCTGTTTCGTTCCTGATGGCCGCCGTGGCATTGTCGTTGGTGTTGGCCTTTGTCATCCAATACCTCTATGGCGGTGTCAAGTTTGGGCCTGGTGTAACCGACCGGGTGACCAAGGGCGCGCGGGCTCAACTGGGTATCACCGCAGCCGTATTCTGCCTGTTCGCGGCCGGGCAGTACTGGCTTGACCGGTACTCGATGATGAATATGCAAGGCGAGATGTTTGACGGCGCCGGCTACACCGCCGTCCACGCCACAATGCCGGCCAAAGCCTTGTTGGCGTTTATCGCACTGTTCGTGGCGGCACTGTTCGTAGTGGCCTCAATGCTGGGCGACTGGAAGCTGCCTGCCATTGGCTTGGGGCTGATGGTGCTGTCGCTGGTTGCGGTGGGCTGGGCCTACCCGGCGCTGATCCAGAAGTTCTCGGTTGACCCTTCGGCTCAGACCAAAGAGGCGCCCTACATCCAGCGCAATATCGACGCCACCCGCATGGCTTTCAACATTGATGACGTCGAAGTGGCGGATTATTCGGCCAAGACGTCTGCCGAAAAAGGCGCCCTGCGTGAAGACGCCGATACCACCGCCTCGATCCGTCTGCTTGACCCGACCTTGGTGACACCAACCTTCAGGCAAAAGCAACAGAACAAGCAGTACTACGACTTCCCCGAGTACTTGGCGGTTGACCGTTACAACATCGACGGCACCAACCGCGACACAGTCATCGCGGTGCGGGACCTCAAGATCGAAGGTCTGGGCGATAACGCCACCTGGGTCAACTCCCACACTGTTTACACCCACGGCTACGGCGTGGTGGCGGCCTACGGCAATACCACCGACACTCAGGGCTGGCCGGCCTTCTATGAAGGCGATATTCCGGCCATCGGCGAGCTCAACGTCGACGAGCCAAGGGTCTATTTCGGTACGTCCTCACCCGACTATTCGATTGTCGGTGGACCCAAGGGCGGGCAGAAGGTTGAGCTGGACTACCCATCAGATGACGACGGCGGCGACCGGCAGGTCAACACCACCTTCACCGGCGATGGAGGGCCCAACGTGGGCTCGCCGCTGAACAAGCTGCTTTATGCCTTGCGCTTTGCGTCAACCAACATCTTGTTCTCTTCGAACGTCAACTCCGAGTCGCAGATCCTCTACTATCGCGACCCGGTCACCCGGGTGCTCAAAGTGGCACCCTATTTGACCGCAGACGAACGAACCTACCCGGCGGTGGTGGACGGCCGGATCGTCTGGGTGGTCGACGCTTACACCACGACCGAAAGCTTCCCCTATTCCAGGCACGCCGTCTTGTCGACAGCAACCCAGGACTCGATCACGGCTCGTTTTGGCGGCAATGTGGCCGGCATGAACCGCCTGGGCGGCGACTCGGTCAACTACATCCGCAACTCAGTCAAAGCCGTGGTCGACGCCTATGACGGTAGTGTCAGGCTCTACGCCTGGGACACCGAGGACCCGGTGCTCAAGACCTGGGCCGCGATTTACTCCAATACCTTGACACCGGCATCGGAAATCTCCGGGTCTTTGATGAGCCACCTGCGCTACCCAGAGTCACTCTTCAAGGTCCAACGCGCCATGCTGGAGCGTTACCACGTGACCGAGGCAAAGACTTTCTACGGTGGCCAAGACTTTTGGAAGATTCCGAACGACCCGACCAAGGATGACCAGACCCAGCAGCCGCCCTACTACCTGACTTTGAAGATGCCGTCGCAAGAAGAGGCCACCTTCTCGCTCAGTTCTTCATACATTCTGGCTGGTCAGGGCACCTCTGATAGATCGGTGCTGAAAGGATTCTTGGCGGTCGACTCAGAGACCGGCGACCAGAAGGGCAAAGTGGCGCCCGGCTACGGCAAGATGCGGCTGCTGCAATTGCCGCAAGGCCTGTCGGTGGCCGGTCCAGGCCAGGTGCAAAACACCTTCAATTCCGACGCCAACGTCAAGAGCCAGATCCGATTGCTGCAAGACCAGGGCACAGAGGTGCTCAAAGGCAATTTGCTGACTTTGCCTGTGGGCGGCGGGTTGTTGTATGTCCAGCCACTTTACGTTCAAGCCACCACCGGCACCAAGTTCCCGTCGCTGCAAAAGGTGGTGGTTGGTTTTGGCGACCAGGTTGGCGTAGCCAACACCTTGAACGAGGCCTTGGATATGGTCTTTGGTGGCGAGTCTGGGGCCGCCGCCGGCGATGTTGGTGTGACCAAGGACCCGGGCCTCGATACCGGCGGTGAGACTCCGCCGGTGGACGATGGCGGTGTTACGCCTTCACCCAGTCCGTCGCCATCGCCATCGCCTTCTGCTGGCGCTTCTGACCTGGACCAAGCCCTGGCCGACGCGCAACAGGCTTTGCAGGATGCCGATGCGGCCCTCAAGGCCGGTGATTGGCCGGCCTACGGCCGAGCCCAGGATGCGTTGAAGGACGCGCTCAGCAGAGCCCAAGAGGCCCAGGCCAAGGCCACCGGCAAAGCCACTTAGCCGGCCATAGCCGTGGTGGGTGCCGCTGCCAAGGGACAGCCGGTGGCCGTTATCAAGGCAGAACAGCGACGCCAATTTTGACAGCCGCGGCTGCCAGATCGGCATCAAGCGTGGCCAAAGGCAAGCCCTGAGCTCTGGCCAAAGCCAGGTAGGCGGCATCGTAGGCCAATAACCCGTGCTGATACGCGGTGGCGACTAGTTCTTCGCTGTTCGGCCGGCCGGCGCACACGTCCAACGGCAGCGAATCGAGTAGGGCCCTCAGCCTGTGCAGTTCTGCCTCGGCTAGCCGTCCTTTCCGCATTGCTGTCACCAGAGCGTTGCTGATCTCATAGACCCAAAGAGGGGGAATAATGCCGCCTTCGCGCTGGACACGCAATAAAACTCCATCTGTCGCTGGGGTGGCTTCGTCTTCAAAGCACCAGGCCAACGCCACAGAGGCGTCAACAACTATCACTGCCGGCCCTCGTCGATGAGCTCGCGGACACTAAGTCCGCCCAGCCGAACCCCCTGCCGGGCCTTCCGGAATGCCTCCACGACCTCATCAGGGTCGCCACCAGCTGCGGGATTGACTGGCGTCAGCCGGGCCACTGGTGTGCCGTGGCGCAGGATCGTGATTGTGTGGCCGGCCGCGACCTGGTCGAGCAGTTGGGACAGATGTGTCTTGGCCTCATACGCCCCAACAGTGGTCTTGGTCATGATTTCAGACTAGTCGACGACTAGTCTGAAATCAAGGTTGTGGCGGCACCTGAGCCCTGCTGGATCCATCACGGCTCGCGGCGAAGGCCGGTTGGTGAAGGCGGCCGAGAAACCAGACTTGATGCTTGGCGGTGTCATGGCGTAATCTTGCGGGGCTGAACGACGCGGGGTGGAGCAGTTCGGTAGCTCGCCGGGCTCATAACCCGGAGGTCGGTGGTTCAAATCCACCCCCCGCTACTTGTCCAAGGGTCTGACCAGTGGAAACACTTGCCAGGCCCTTGTGACTCTTCTCCGGCGCGATCCCAAGTGTCCATTTGCTGTCCACTTTCAGCGGGATTTTGTCCGGTTCGGACGCGTTTCGGCGAGCACAAACGGGTGCCGTTGAGACCGCCTGTCGGCGGTCGAGGGCTCCGCAGGTGCGTCCAAAAACTGCCGAGATTTCGAAGCCTCGACCGCCGCCAGGCACCATTTGACCCTTCCCATACCTGGGAGATACTTCCCGAATCCAGCACCTGTTACGGCTCGCTTTCCGCGGGTAGTGAGTCATTCTGGTATTGTCAATTGCAACCTTACTTGCCAGATATGTTAGAAAAACGGTTTCAAATGACAGAAACGAGGGCCTTGCCGCGTCGCGTGGCTGGGGTTGTCGAGCGACTGGAGATTGACCAACCGCGCGTCGTCACCATGCGTGAGCTTGCCCGGATCGCTGTCGATGTGGGGGCGTGTTCTGACATAGCAGATGCTCCGAAACTGGCTTACTGGCTGCAAACCCTGGGCTGGCTAGGGAGTTTGCGAACCGAAGGCGTGTGGGAGTTCCTTCCTGGCGCGCGAGCTGGGGCGTACGGGTCGGGTGACCGGTTCATTGAGTTCAGGGCACAACGGGCTGTCTACCCTTGGTGGCCTGGTGTCTTGGCAATGGAGTCGGCGGCGAGCTTACTAGGCCTGGCTCAGCGGCTTCCGACCAGCGAAGTTGTTGCTTTACCTGCGGGGGTGGCCTTACCCAAGGCGTTGTCTGTGTGGCGTTACGTCACGGTTGCTCTGCCGGACTCTGCTCAGGTTGAGCGTGATGGGTTGGTCTATTGGAGCATGACTGGGCTGATCGCTGGAATAGCTTTCCGCCCATCAGGTTACCGAGACCTAGCTGGGCTGGCTCAGTGGTTGCCCGAGGCGGGTGCCCAACTGGATCAGAGCATTCTGATGGAAGCTTTGGAGGCTGCCGCTTCGTCGGTGCGTCAGCGGGCGGCCTACCTGGCTCGGCTGGCTGGCGCTGATGCCGTCGCTATGGCCCTGCTTGCAGGGCATCTTCCTGTTAGGCCGGTCTGGTATGGGCCTACCCGTGCGGCTGGAGCTCGATACGACCCGGTCACAGGTGTATCCGACGGTGATCTGGCACCGTACCTGACAGGAGGTTTCGGATCATGACCGGTATCACCGAGGGCTACCTGGCCCGCCACTACCAGGGCATCCGGGGTGCCAGAGATGCCGCTTTGCTTGACATCGCTCAGGACCATGCCCTCTACCACTTGCACCATGTCGGCTTGTTCGACCGTGGCTTGGTGTTCAAAGGCGGCACCGCGCTGCGCAAATACCGGGCAGGTAGAAGTGGCAGGTTCTCTACCGATCTCGACTTCGCCGCCCCGGACGAAACGCTGGCCATTGACACGCTCAGCACCATTGAAGACATTGACATTGATGACTTCCGTTTCCAAGCCGTCGATCTGGGGGATGACGGGAGGCGCGCCACCCTCATAGTTGATACGCCATTCGGGCGCCCGAACATCGCCGCCAAGATAGAACTGGCCAGGCACCCGCTCAGCTTGTCTGTGGAGCTTTTGGCGCCCATTCCGGTTCCGATCCACCGCCTTTACGGCTTCGACGTGCCAGCCGTGCCCGTCGTCAATCAAGCTGAGGCCATCGCTGAGAAGCTTGCCCGTTTCCGTCGCGTCGATCTGGCCCGTGACCTCTACGACCTCGCCTGGTATGCCAAGCGTCCGTTCAATGAACCGCTGGTGCGTCGCCTATGGATTCTGAAGACCTATCGGGACATCGTTCATGACAAGCGCGGCGACAAACCCATCGACCCCGAACAAGTCCTCCGTATCCGCAAGGCCGATGCTTTCCGCAGCGAGGACATCGGTTACCTCACCGGCAAGGTCGATATTTCCGGTTGGATGGCAACAGTCGCCAGTCGTTTCGGCTTCCTCCGAGACCTTGATGACCAAGAACAGCTTTGGTGCACCTGCAACCTGCGCGATGATTACGACGTCACACAGGCCTTCGCCGCAATCAGCGACTGGCCGACACCCGCTTCGTAGCCACGCCGTCCAACTCGATTCTTACTTTGACTGGGAGATATGTCCCGGTTATGCGTAGTGATTCACGCGACGTGAGTACGTTGCAATACCTCGGCTAACCAAGATCAAGATGCTCGGCGACATAGTCGGCGGGCAGGATCGCCGACGCACCTCGGGTGTACCCGGCGCGACGAACCGTCACCGCACCGTCATGGTGGGTCTTGAGGATGGTCCACCGGTCACCATTGCGGACCCACCCTGTTCTGCCTGCGATCAGGTGACGATTGTTCTGCCGGGTGATGACGGTGTCTCCAGTCGACACACGGCTCCCGTCGTTCACCTCAAGTTCCCGCTGCGGATCGACCTGCCCCGCCAGAATCCGGTCATGGCGTGCTTGCCGGTTCAACTCCTGGACCGTGGTCAAGGCGTCGGCAACGAGGAGCGAAGCCACCCCTTGAGTGGTGTCGTCTCGCCATGCTTCATACGCCAGTTGGGTGACTTGGTCGAGATCCCCATCAATCAACCTGCCGTGGGTTTCATACTGGTCGAGTGCCGCAGGGTCGGCGTGACGTAGGGCGAGGGACGCGGTTTTCTCCCATTCGTTCGTGAACCGGTGAATGTCGGTCAACTCCGGGGCGTCCCTGCGGTTGGCGACAAGCATGGTGAACGCACCACCAGCATCAACAGCTTGGAGTTGCGCCCAATCACCCACGAGCACCACTTTCGCGCCCGCCTGGTTGGCGAGGCTGGTGATTCGGTCCAGGGTGAAGGTTCCCGCGAGCGAGGCTTCGTCGATGATCACCAGTTGCCCTGGTTGGTAGTCCACGCCTGTGTGGTCGTGGAGGGCTAGCCAGCGAGCGGTGTTCTCGGTGGGGATGCCGAGGTCCTCACCCAACACGGCGGCAGCGGTCGCTGAGGGTGCCAATCCGATCACCGATCCTGGCCCGTGCTCGGTTTCCCACGCGGTTCGCAACGATGTCAGCGCGGTGGTTTTCCCGGCACCTGCCGGGCCGACAAGCACGTCAAGCATCCGCCCCGAGGTGGTGATCCACGTCAGCGCATCGACCTGGTCAGGGCCGAGCATTCTGCCGTGCGAGTCTGGTTGCGCCGCGACTCGATGGATCGTGGCGTAAGGGACGACTGGGCCGGTTAAGACTTCCGTCAGTTCAGCGAGTCTGGTTTCGGCGTCGAAAAGGTCCTGGGAGGAGTACACGGTCATGTGTTTGGGGCGGAATCGTGAGGACCCATCAGGTCGGCGGAACTGATCCGGGGCCGACATCTCGGCTGGTGTCAGCCGCAGCGACTGATGTTCGGCGGCGTCACAGATCAACTCGGTCAGGGCCACCCGGTCGCCAGTAGATGCGAAGCGCCAACCCATGGTTTGCCGAGATGCCTCGGCGTGAAGATTCCAACGCCGCCAGGTCGACCGGCGTTCACCCACCGTGGCCAACACGGACAGCGCGAGGGCATCAATCATGTCAACAGGAATGTCATCGGCGCGAACCACGACAGACTCGGACTGCGCGATGACCCGCCGCGCCCAGCTGGTGGCATCCTCATCAAGCTGACTGGAGGCGCGCTGCCGCCACTCGGCAGTCAGATCCGCCAGCGAGCGGATCTGTTTGTCTGGTCTGGTCGCCAGTGTTGCCTGTTGACGCAACTGGAGGATCATCCGCCTCGAGGGGCGTCTGCCATGCTCGGCCACATAGGCGGCGATCCGCCGGTCGGTTTCCTGGTCGATGTCGCCTGCCCTGGTGGAGAACATGCCGATCAAATCGTCACCTACCCCGGTGATCTCCCACGCCGGATTGCGGTCCCTGCCGCGTTCCCGCGCATCCCAATCGACACCTAGGACGCGGGTCATCCGGTCTGCCAGGACCGCGTTGTACAAAGCGGACAATGTGACCACTGCTGAGTGCATCGGACGCGAGTCGACGCTTCGCCATTTCCCATCATGGGCAGCGCACACCTTGTTCGCCACGACAACGTGCGTATGCAACTGGGGGTCGCCAGCTCGCGAGTCGTAATGGTCGAACCCGGTCGCCACGATCCCTGTCACATCGGCTTGGACAATTGACCCGTCACGAGCCTCCACTCCCGTGCGAGTCGCGACGACCTCCCGCTCCATGAAACCCACCACATCAGCGACCGCGTCATGATGCGCCTGTGCGATCAGCGCCTGAGTCCCAGCGTCAGCGACACCCCACAACACGCTCACCGACTTCGGGACACTAAAGGTGTAGTCGAACCCGGCGACGGCTCGACGCGTACCCCGCCGGGTCTCATCCTGCTCAATCTCCACCAGGGCCTGAGCACGCTCAGCGCCCGACAAGGCGGGGTCGAGTGCTCGAGCCCGCTGATCAACACGCTCGCTCACCGAGGCATACTGCGGATAGGCACGCCCGAGCGGTTCACCTGTCACCGGGTGACGCCCCTGACCGATCAGCAACTCCAACTGAGCCTCAGTGACAATCTCACCTTCACTGAGCATCTGGTCACCCAGCGAGGTGACACCTGATCCCATCCACCGTCCAGGTGGACAACCAGCCTCGTCGTAGTAACGCGTCAACGGAGTCGACAGTGACCGGTCGCCATCGCCCGCCGCCACCGATGTGAGCAGATACTTGTACCCATCCCCGGCGCTCATCAACCGCATCGACACCGTCACAAACGCTCCCTTCCACCACGAAGGTGAGCACGGACCCCCCGACTGCCAACGGTGTGAGGAGAATATTCAGCCTGACAAGGTAAGGCGACTGGTGCGGCAAGGATCGACGGTGACCTTCAGCAGGGGTGATCACTGCTCGAAAGGGCTGGAGCGACAGTGCGGGCTGGGTGATTATGTGGTCGGATGAGTGGAGTCAAGGTCGTTCATGGCCGGTCCCCTCTCGTCGGAGTCCTCGCTAATGTTGCGGGATGGTCAGGCGTCGAAAAGACCCACCCGTACGGGGCCAGAGGACTAGACGATGAGTTCTACGGTGAGCGTCATTTGTTTGGTCTCTCAGGCACAGTCACCTCTCGTGACACCGTCACTTCTGAAGGTCGGGTGAGCCAACCATGCAGTGAGTTCAGCCGGTGTACCAGCTAGGTGAGTTCCGAAGCTATGAATGTCCTGCCTGCTCTGGAGCGCGTGCCGCAATGCGTTGTCGGTCATCACAGCGTCACAATATGCAAACGCGGTCGACAGTGCGTCGATGTCGAAGACGTCGTTCACTTTCCATGATCGCCGTGGGTCTTTGTGATAGGCGGTCTTGACGCTGATGGCCACCTGGACGTGCGGCATGGCCGTGATTAGGGCTATCCACCGATCTGGCGTCATGTCGACCCATGACAGCCCGTCGCTCACTCTCTCAAGCAGATGACGGTTTATCAGGTCGACCCACTCGCCAATGACTTCCCTGCCTGTGACGAAGTCTCTGAGGCGACCGGCGCGAAGCTCAGGGTTCTTGTCCAGGATGGAGACCGACTCCACTTCCCATGCCAGGCGGCTGTCCATGCCCACGTCAACGCTTTCGGGCCTGTAGCCGTAGTTCGCTCTCAAATCCGCATCCTGGGCATCGGTCGGACCGCGCAGCATGATCTGTTCGAACTGCATTCGTCCGTCGAGAAACAAGCTGTCGAGTTCCGCCGATCCGACCAACTTGCGAACAGCATCGGTCACATTTTCACAGCCTGAGTCTTGCACTTTGAAGGCGATTTTGATCCCGTAGGCTTGACCTGAGCCGAAGCCGACCAAGGGGATCTGCCAGGAGGGTGGCGGCTCCCCAGCGATTGCCGCCACGCCGCTCGCAATCTCCAGTTGAGCCAGAGGCTTCGGGCCGAGAATGTACTGAAGTCCGCTCAGTCGCTCCATGAGGGCTGCGACTCTCGCCCGTTGTGGATTCTTGCTCTTGTTGATTTCCCAGAGGTGCTGCAGCGAAAGCGGAACCACGACTTGGTGGTTATCGACTGCTCTTTCCAGGGCCGTCAGGAGGTGCGCATTCTCGGTGGGGACGTTCGGGTTTCCTGCCCGCGAGCGTGCCATGTAGATGAAGTGGTTGATATCCAGGTATACCGATGGCACACCAGGCCACTGCATCTGGGGCCACACCAGTTCGGCAGCGATATCAGCGCGGTTCGACATCGGTCGTTCTCCGTCCAGTTGCGCTCTCACTAGGGGGACGGCACTTCTGTGTCCAAGTCCTTGTCACTTCGCTCCACCGGCCTCCTCTGTCTCATCCGCTTCAGGATCGTTACTGCTCTGCGTCAGCCACTCGGCTCTGGCAAGCAGCTCATCAAAGGTGATGATCTCCGGAGCATGCGTGTTTCGCCTGAGTAACTGGAATGACCGAACTTTGTCCGGATTGTCACCTCCCGCATGCCCGCGCAGTTCTGCCAGACTCCCGATGACGAGGAACGACCTTGGTTGGACGAGGTACGTGACGTCATTAGGGATCTCACCACCGTCCGAGTCACGCGCGTAAATACGGTCGCCAATCTGCTGTGTCGCCAAATGCACGGTGCCCTGACACTGGGCGATTCCGCCAGCGAGTTCCTCTGATGCAGACCAGCAACCAGGCCTGTACTCCCTACCAAGCAGAGGCGCCCGGTGGTGTTTGAACTCGGCAAACACCATGGAGCTGACGATGCCAGCGGTGCGAAGTAAGGCATCCGCACGCTTGCCAACTCCAGAAATAGATCGGCCCGTGACAACCTGTTCAAGTTTCTCATCGCTCCAAGAGGTAAGGAGCTGTCCCGTCAGCCCAACACCGAGAATCCAGGAGTTCTCCTCGAAGAACGTCTGCCACACGGCTTCACTGCCTGCCACTCCCAGGCGCTGCTTCTCAGCGTCAAAGAAACCTTGATCCTCAAGCAACCGGCGAAAATGGTCTACTGCAACACGCCGGTTGGCCGTCGCCACCACGTCCTTTGCATTGACATTGCCCTCGATGACCTGTCTGATGGCGTCCGGGTCAGCATCGTACGCGGAGATCAGCGCCGTCGGGTCCGAGAACACTTGTCTGACCAGGGCATCGTCGATGCGGGTTGTGTACTCGTCGCCCTGGATCGGCACGTAGTCCAGGTTACGTAGTGTCTCAACCAACGACTCAGCCTCCCGGCCCGACAGAGCCAGCACAGTGACGCACTCGAGGCCGTCTTTCGACTGCTTCAGCTTCTGAATCCATAGGTCCTTAACATGCTTCGCATCACGCGCCACCAGGAGTTTGATCTGCACACGACCGCCTGGCGACCTACGGATGTCCCACGCATGGCCATCTACTTCGACGTGAATGTCACCGTCAATGAGTTCTTCATACACCTTGTAGACGAACCGTGCTGGTTGCCCGTCATCGGCAGATCCCGGCCTCTTCAGCCTAAAAGTCCTAGACAGGTACGTCCTATCTAGCTGGCGGCCAACCATGTATGTCGTTTCATCCGGCTCGGCCAGGTCCCAGAAATCCCGATCATCTATGGTCATGGTGCCTCCTGTCTACCTGGTTCGACCTGCTTGGCACGTACACGGTGAAACCACCGCTTCTGGTTAACTAGGCAACGCACCTTTGTTGGGCCGGTGAGCCACTCCACGTCAACTCTCCCCATCAGCAGTGATCGCTCCAGCCTCGCTGAAAGTCAGGCGCGGCAACGAGTCGACGATCTCGACGGTGCGCATGCTGACGGTGACGATGCGGGTGAGTAGGTCGAGTATGTAGCGGGGTTGACCATGCTCGCTGGACCAATCATTAGGGTCGTTCACGATGCCGGAGGCCTTGTCGGTCTTGACTTGGTAGCGCTCGATGATCCAATCGATGGCGCTGCGCGCACCGAGCATGTACTCCTGCGCCTCGGGCGGGATACCGTTGATCGTGATGTGTGGGTTGTAGATGACGGTGGTCTTGTCAGGCACCAGCTTGCCGTCTACTCGCCTTTTGCCGTAGGCCATCTTCTGCACCTGGAACCAGGCGTGCTCATCCCCCTGGGGGTCGTTTCCGGTGATGGTTAGGCCGGGCAACGGCTCCATCTGCTCGTATCCAACGTGGAGGTCGAACAGCTCGCGGCCTGCCTCGACGAATGCTTCGAAGATCTCGCGGGTGTTGACCTTGGGGATTCGCGGAAGCATCTTTTTTAGGTCTGCCGCGAAAGTCTCTCGGTAGTCCTGGCTGTGTAACAGGGCGTAGGCGTAGTAGAAGATGTCGTCCTTGGTGGTTTGACTACCATAGGTCAGTTGGTAGTCGACAAGCGCTGCATCCGTTACATTGTCGATTCGCCGGTGCCCATCGACGATGACGACTTCAGGCTCGTCAAACGAGAACGCCCCTTGAGGGGTTGTCGGGTCGTCAAGCGGCTCGTAGCGCCAGCGCGGGAAGAACTGGCCGGGGTTGCCCGCCCCTCCAACGACCAAATTCGGTATCCGGTCGGTTGCAAGGACGCTAAACGGTGCCGCAGA